>NZ_JBHXCW010000003.1:0-109177 GCF_042725365.1 Lentzea sp. NPDC060358
GACCTCACCCCTCAGGTGCAGCAAGAGTTGAGGCGCGACTCGTGACGGGGCACCCACCGCGCGGAGCTTTGCTCCGGTCTTCTCGGGCCGTTGGCCCTCGATCAACTGCTGCCCAGCACCCGGTCCAGGTAGTCGTTGGTGAAGGTTTTGTTGGGGTCCACTTCGTTTCTTACTGCCAGGAAGTCGTCGAAGTGCGGGTACAGCGGGCGCAGCTCGTCTGCCGTCAGGTTGTGCATCTTGCCCCAGTGGGGGCGGCCGCCCACCTGTGCGGCGATGCTCGCGTAGGCGTCGAAGAAGGTCTTGTACTGCATGCCCAGTGCCTGGTGCATGGAGATGTAGGCGGTGTCCCTGCCGTTGGCCGTTGAGAGCCAGATGTCGTCCGCCTGGGCCACCCGCACTTCGCAGGGGACGATCAGGTGGTCGCGGGCGCCCAGTTTGTTCGCCACTGCCCTGAGTTCGCCGATGACGTCCAGCAGGGTTTCGCGCGGGATGGAGAACTCGGTCTCCACGAAGCGGACTCGCCTCGGGGTCACGAAGACGTTGTGGGAGTAGTCCGAATAGGACCGTTCCGAGATCAGGGCTCCGCAGAGTTCGTTCAGGCGCTTGGTGTGGCGGGGGAACGACTTCGCGACCTTCGTCACCGCGCCGAAGGCGGCGTTCTCCATCACCTCGTACTCCCACTTCTGGCGGAGCTTCGAGAGGGGGCGGGCGGGGTCGGTGATCCTGTTGTTGCGCTTGAGGATCACGCGGTCCGAGTGGGTGAACCAGTGGAACTCGACGTGGTCCTCGACCGCGCAGAGGTCGTCGAACTGTTCCAGGACCGCGTCGAGGCGGCCCGGGGTTTCCGACGCCTGCAGGACGAACGACGGTACGCAGCGCAGCGTCAGGGTGCTGATGACGCCCAGTGCGCCCAGGCCCACTCGGGCCGCGGCGAAGAGGTCCGGGCGGTCCGTGCGGGAGCAGGTGACTACCGAACCGTCGGCCAGGACCAGTTCCAGGGCCTCGATCGCGGTGGCCAGGACGCCCAGTTTCGCGCCGGTGCCGTGGGTGGAGGTCGAGACGGCGCCGGCCACCGTCTGGGCGTCGATGTCGCCCAGGTTCGGCATGGCCAGGCCCAGGCGGTGCAGGTCCGCGTTGAAGGCGCTCAGGGGAGTGCCGGAGCGGACCGTCACCAGGCCGGTTTCGGTGTCCGCGCGTACGATTCCGATCCAGCGGTCGAGGTCCAGCGCCGTCTCCGGGGCCACCGCGATGTCGTTGAACGAGTGGCCGCTGCCCCTCGCCCTGACTCGGCTGCCCGCGGTGACCGCTGCCGCGATCTCGTCCGTGCTGGACGGGTGGACCACGCGCGCCGGGGTGCAGGACGCAGTCTTAGCCCAGTTCGTCCACACGCGCGTACCTCCACTGGAGAGTGTGACCTGCGAGTAACGTAAGTGAAAGCTCTTCACGTTTCAAGGGTTCACGACGTACCGTCAGAGCATGCGCAGAACTCGACTCGACGCCGCTACGAAGGACCTGGATCCTCCGTTCGCGATCGTCGACCTGGACGCCTTCGACCACAACGCGGCGGACCTCGCCCGTCGTGCTGCCGGTCATCCCATCCGGGTGGCGAGCAAGTCGATCCGGGTGCGCGACCTGGTGAGCCGCGCGCTCGAACGGCCCGGGTACGCCGGGGTCATGTGCTACTCGCTCGCCGAGGCGCTGTGGCTGTCCGAGCAGAACGTCAGCGAGGACCTGCTGGTCGCGTACCCGACGGCGGACCGGGCGGCGTTGCAGAAGCTCGCCGCCAACGAGGTCGCGCGGCAGCGGGTCACGATCATGGTCGACTCGCTGGAGCACCTCGACTTCGTCGACTCCGTCGTCGGGCCGCACGCCGACCTCCGGGTCTGCTTGGAGCTCGACGTGTCGTGGCGGCCGGTGCCGGGTGTCCACATCGGGCCGCGGCGCTCATCCATCCACACGCCGGAGCAGGCGAAGGCCCTCGCCGGGCGGATCGTGCGGCGGGCCGGGTTCCAGCTCGTCGGGATCATGGCCTACGAGGGGCAGATCGCCGGGCTCGGCGACAACCCGCCCGGTCAGCCGTTCCGCGCGATCGGCATCCGGTTCATCCAGCGCAAGTCCGGGCCCGAGCTGGTCGAGCGCCGGACGGCCGTTGTCAACGCTGTCAGGCAGGTCGCGGACCTCGAGTTCGTCAACGGCGGCGGCACCGGCAGCCTGGAGCTGACCGGGTCCGACCCGTCGGTCACCGAGCTCGCGGCGGGCAGCGGGCTCTTCGGGCCGACGCTCTTCG
Source organism: Lentzea sp. NPDC060358 (assembly GCF_042725365.1). Lineage (NCBI taxonomy): Bacteria > Bacillati > Actinomycetota > Actinomycetes > Pseudonocardiales > Pseudonocardiaceae > Lentzea > Lentzea sp. NPDC060358. The sequence continues at coordinate 2,288 of NZ_JBHXCW010000003.1, forward strand.
ACGCCTACCAGTCGTTCAAGCCGGAACCCGCGGCGCTCTTCGCGCTGTCCGTCGTGCGCAAGCCGACCAGGCGCACGGCGACGCTCTTCGCCGGCGGTTACATCGCCTCCGGCACGCCCACGCCCGACCGCCAGCCGTCGCCGTACCTGCCGGAGGGGCTGAAGACCCTCGGCCTCGAAGGCGCCGGCGAGGTGCAGACGCCGGTCACCGGCAAGGCCGCGGAGCTGCTGAAGATCGGCGACCGGGTCTGGATGCGGCACGCCAAGGCGGGCGAGCTCTTCGAGCGCTTCGACGAGGTCCACCTGGTGCGGGGGGACCGCGTCGAGCGCACGGTCCCGACCTACCGCGGCGAGCGCCGCAACTTCGGCTAGGACGGCCCCTACTCGGGCAGTCGCGACGACAGGTAGCCCCTGACCAGCGCCTTCGCTTCGGCCAAGATCTCCGGGTCGCCGTTGGGGTTGTTGCGGAACGCCATCTTGAGCACGGCGTCCGCGGCCTCGACGGCGATCGCGATGGGCAGCCCCACCTCGCCCATCGGGATGCTGAACTTGCCCGAGATGAGCTCGGAGATCTTGTCCGAGATGACCGCGTTGTTGTCCCGGCGGTCGTCGAGCAGCCGCATGTCCACGACGTCGCCGAAGTGCAGCCTGCCGAACGCGGGGATCTCGCGGTGCATCGTCACGTAGACGTCGAACACCGTGTCCACGGCGTCCCACCAGTGCTCGAGCGTCGCCTGCTCGAGCTTGGTGGTGATGCCCTGGGAGAACTTGTCGACGTTGCGCAGGGTCAGCGCCTGCACCACGGCTCTCTTGTCGGGGAAGAACTGGTACAGCGAACCGACCGCCACACCCGCTCTCTCCGCGATGAGCGTTGTGGTGACGCCGTCGTAGCCCACCTCGTCGATGAGAGTCGCGCAGGCTTCGAGCATGCGCTCGACTCGTTTGGCGCTGCGCTGCTGGACGGGCTGACGGCGAAGCGGGGTGGTGCTCGTCACGGCGACTCCCAGTAGTTCGGGTTCTTCCATCTTGCCCGTTGCACGGCCTTTTCACTTCCCTGAACCTGTCAACACGCCTACGATCCGAACAAGTTTCACATTTGGAGGATCGATGAGCGACTTCCTTTGGGGAGTGTCGACGTCCGCGTTCCAGATCGAGGGCGCGTTCGACGCTGGCGGCCGAGGCCCCTCCGTGTGGGACGAGTTCACTCCGGTACACGACGGCGACACCGCGTCCGTTGCGTGCGACCACTACCACCGGTGGCGCGAGGACGTCGGGCTGATGACGATGCTCGGCGTGAACGCCTACCGGTTCTCGATCGCCTGGCCGCGGATCCAGCCCACCGGCAAGGGCCCCGCCAACACCGAGGGCCTCGACTTCTACGACCGCCTGGTCGACGAGCTGGCCGACGTCGGCATCGCCCCGGTCGTGACGCTCTACCACTGGGACACGCCGCTGGCGCTCGAAGCCGAGGGCGGCTGGTTGACCAGGGACATCGCCGACCGGTTCGCCGACTACACCGCGCTCGTCGCGGACCGGCTCGCCGATCGGGTGAAGATGTGGATCCCGATCAACGAACCCGCGATGGTGACGCTGCAGGGCTACGCGATCGGCGAGCACGCCCCCGGCAAGACGCTGCTCTTCGACGCGCTGCCGACCGCCCACCACCTCAACCTCGCCCACGGACGTGCCGTCGAGGTGCTCCGGTCGGCGGGCGCGCAGGCCGTCGGCACGGCCAACAACCACACGCCGGCCTGGCCCGCTACGCCGAACGACGTAGCAGCAGCCGAGGCCTACGGCGAAATCCACAACTGGTTGTACGCGGACGCACTTCTGTCGGGCCGATATCCCGACGCAGTCGCGGACCTGCTGCCCGTCCGGGACGGAGACATGCAGGTCATCCACCGTCCGCTCGACTTCTACGGCGTCAACTACTACAACCCGACGCGGCTGAGGGCGCCGTCGGAGGGCAACCCGCTGCCGTTCGAACTGGTGGAGATCGACGAGTTCCCGCGCACCGGGTTCGGCTGGCCGGTCGTGCCGTCCGGGCTGACCGAGATGATCTCGGCGCTGCGCGAGCGGTACCCGGACCTGCCGCCGGTGTACGTCACCGAGAGCGGGTGCAGCTTCCCGGACGAGATCGCGGACGCAGACCGGATCGCCTACCTCGACGGACACCTCAAGGCCGCGCGGGCCGCGGACGTGTCCGGGTACTTCGTGTGGTCGCTGCTCGACAACTTCGAGTGGGAGGCCGGGTACTCGCAGCGCTTCGGCCTGGTCCACGTCGACTACGACACCCAGGTCCGCACGCCGCGCGACTCGTTCCACTGGTACCGCGAGGTGATCCGCGGTGAGTGACGTGCTGACCGAACCGGTCGTCCCGGTTCGCCGGGGCTGGATGGCCTGGCTGTTCGTCGCGAACCTCGGGTTGTGGATGGCGATCTACGCGCCGATCCAGATCCTCCTGCCGCAACAGGCCGAGATGCTGGACAGGGCGGACAAGGTCGTCGTGTTCGGCGTCGTCACCGGCGTCGGCGCGGTGGTGACGATGCTGGTCGTGCCGCTGATCGGCGTGCTGTCCGACCGCACGACCTCGCGGTTCGGCCGCCGCCACCCGTGGACGCTGGCCGGGTCCGTCCTCGGCGCCGTCGGCCTCGTCGTGCTGGCCAACGCGCCGTCGGTCGCCGTCATGACGCTCGGCTGGTCGCTCGTGCAGGCCGGGATCGGCGGCATGCTCGCCGCGCTGACGTCGACCGTGCCCGACCGGGTGCCGGTCGGGCAGCGGGCGCAGGTCGGCGGGCTGATCGGCATCAGCCAGATGCTCGGCACCGTGGCCGGCGGAGTCCTGGTGGTGGTGGTCGACGACCTGCCGCGCAGCTACCTGGCGTGCGCCGCGGTCGTCGTCATCGGGGCGCTGCTGTTCGTGCTGATGACCCCGGACACCCAGCTGGTCCGGAAACCGGTGCGGCTCACGCTCTGGATCTCCCCGCGCGAGCACCCCGACTTCGCGTGGGCGTGGCTCGGGCATTTCATGATCAACCTGGGCAACGCGCTCGGCACCCTGTACCTGTTGTTCTTCCTCGGCGACGTGGTGAAGCACCCGTCACCGGACCAGGGCCTGCTGCAGCTGATGGCGCTCTACGGGGTGGCGCTCACCGCAGGAGCGGTGCTGTTCGGCGCACGAAGTGACCGAACGGGCCGCCGGAAGCCGTACGTCTACCTGGCCTCGTTCGTGATGGCGCTCGCGGCGTTGCTGCTGGTCGTGTGGCCGACGTGGGTCAGCGCGCTGGTCGCGGCGCCGCTGCTCGGCGTCGGCTTCGGCATCTACACGGCGGTCGCGATCGCCCTGCTCACCCAGGTGCTGCCCTCCGCGACCGATCGGGCAAAAGACCTCGGCGTGCTGAACATCGCCAACGCGTTGCCGCAGGCAGTGGCACCTCTGCTGGCTTCCGCGATCCTCACCGGCCTCGGTGGCTACCGGGGTCTCTTCGCGGCATCGGCGCTGGCGACGGGGCTGGCGGCCTGGGTGATCAGTCGAGTGCGATCGGTGGTCTGATGCAGCTGTCCGGCAAGAACGTCCTGGTGACCGGGGCGTCGCAGGGGATCGGGGCCGATACCGCGTTCCGGTTCGCCGCGCACGGCGCACACGTCCACCTCGTGGCCAGAAGCGCCGAACTGCTCGATCAGCAGGTCAAGCGGATCAAGGACTTCGGCGGCTCGGCGTCGGCCCACGTGGCCGACCTCGCGGACGCCGCGCAGATCCGCGCGCTCGCCGAGGAGGTGCCGGCCCCCGACGTGCTCGTCAACAACGCGGGCGTGGGCCGCTGGCTGTTCCTCGACGACACCACGGCCGACGAGCTGCAGACCATGACCGCCGTGCCGTACCTGGCGGCGTTGTTGCTGACCAGGGAGTACCTGGGCGCGATGCGGGCGCGCGGGTCCGGCTGGATCGTCACCGTGAACTCGCCGGTCTCGCGCCTGCCGATCCCGGGCTGCACCGGGTACCAGTCGTCCCGCTGGGCGCTTCGGGGTTTGACCGCGTCACTGCGCCTCGACCTGCGCGGAACCGGCATCGGGGTGAGCGAGGTCGTCCCGGGCAAGGTGTCGAGCGAGTACTTCGCCAACAACCCCGGCTCCGAGGAGCGGATCCCCGCGATCGCACGGCTGATGATCCCGTCGGTGACCCCGGAACGGGTGGCCAGGGCCATCGTCGACGCCGTCGTCGGGGAACGCGCGGAGCACCTCTTCCCGTGGCAGCTGAAGGCGTTCGAGATCTCCGGCCGGCTCTTCCCCGGCTTGACCTCGTACCTGGCGTGGCGGACGGGTACGCACCGCTGAGAGTGGGAATTCCCCGGTCACGGAACCGAGGGAGGACACCATGACCGGGATGATCGACGGCCACCGGGTGCGGGACCCGCACGGCCTGCACGCGAACACCGAGGACCAGCTGCGCCAGGCGGAGTCCGAGGTGCGCCGCCGCGTCGGCGACCAGTACGACGAAGAGGCCGTCCAGGGCGCTGTGCGCGAGGCCTACGACGAGATCGCGGACCGGGCCAGGATCGAGTCGTTCCTGCCGATCCTCGCGGCGCGGTCGGCCGAGCAGAAGCTCGAGGAGGCCTGACGCTCCGGCTGTGGATTCATCCACACGGGGCTGTGGACAACTCGCGATCTCGACCCGGACCTGTCGGTGCGGGCTGGAAGAATTTCAGCAAGGGTTCCCCTTCGCGGGGGGACCCTTGCGCGAGCGTGAAAACGGCCCCCACCTGCGCGGGAGGCGCAGACAGGGGCCGTGGTTGGTGACCGCGGGCCGACGACGGTCGGGGAGGGTGGGTGCACGTCACCGGCCCGCGGGAATCTGTGGAGTTGTGAAGCTGACCGGGGCCCGCGATGTCGCGGTCGGGGGTTCGCACATCGCGGACCCCGGTCAGTAGGCGGTTTGCAGACCTGGTCGTGTCGGGGGGACGCCAGGTCGGTCGCAAACGCCCGTTAGTGGGCTCGAGCCACCGCGCGGCGGGTCCGGGTGACAGGAGGGGTCACCGGGGCCTCGCGCAGGTGGCGAGCCGGGCGCGGGGCGAGTCCGCCCGCAACCAGGTGTTCGTACGCGGCGCGCCACACCGAGCAAGGTGACTTCTGCTGGCGCCAGCGGCCGGAGCATTCGGGGCAGTTGCCCTTCTCGTCCGGCTCGTGCGCTGCCAGCAGAGCACGCCATCCCTCGGTCAGCCGAGGGAGCTCGGATCGAGCCACCGACAGGAGGGACGGGGCGTCTGCGCGGCTCGCCAGCTCCGTGAGCAGGTCGAGGCGTTCCCACACAGCGTTGCGAAGAACCTGTCCGAGGATCGCGTCCATCGAAACGTCACCGTCACCTTTCCGCCTGGTCGGCGGCTTCGCGTAGCGCGGCCCTGAGCTGTACGAGCTGGTCGTGGGACAAGACTGCCGTCTCACCGGGTGGCCCTACCAGGACCACTTGGCCCTGAACCACCTTCACCGTGAGCTGGCGGTCCCTCTCGACCACGTCGCCGCAGCTGATCTGCCACGTCCGACGGTGCCCGGTCGTGCCGCGCCATGTGGAGTCGGTGTCACCCGTCTCCACAATGGAGGTGGAGTACGTGGAGGAGCTGTCCATCTGATTGGCCGTTCCTCTCCGTGCTCACTCGCTTACCGGACTCCAGATTGCGATGATTCATGTCGGAACGGGACGTCACAGCGCTGACCGGTGGGAGTCTTACGGTGAGCGGTAAGCGGTGTTCGGCAGGGCCGATCAGCCCCGCCGAAGAGGACTTCTCGGGCTCGGGGACCTGCCCCTAGTCTGCCGATGACGCCCAACGGACTGCGAGGGTGCGATGAACACGACTTCCCAGAGCTCTCCTATTCCCGCCGAGGTGTGGGACCAGCAGGAGATGCGGGACGCACTGGCACGGCGGGAGATCAGCTCGGTTTACCGGCTGCTCCGCCGGCACGGCGTGTCCCAGCGCCAGATCGCGGCGCTCACCGGGCAGTCGCAGTCCGAGGTCTCGGAGATCCTCAAGGGACGTCAGGTGATGGCCTACGACGTCCTGACCAGGATCGCCATCGGCCTGGGTGTCCCACGTGGATACATGGGTCTCGCCTATGACGAGACAACGGCAGTACGGGTGGCCGCGACCGCGGACTCACCCCATCCTGAGGAGGACGAGTCGGTGAAGCGTCGGAAGTTCCTCGCGCACGCCGCCGCCGTGACAGTCGGCGCGGCCGTGTTCGGAGCGGACTCCGGGTCGTGGGTCTCCCACCCCACACAGACTCCGGCTCCTGGCCGCATCGGCATGACCGATGTCCGCCAGGTCGAAGCGGCGACGCGAGCACTGCGCGCCCTCGACTACCAGTACGGCGGCGGTTCCTGCCGCGACGCCGTGGTCGCCCAGCTGTCCTGGGGACAGCAGATGCTCGGTGCGAGCTCCACGGACATCGTGCGCCAGCGGCTCTACGTCGCGCTGGCCGACCTGCACAACCTCGCCGGCTGGACGTCGTTCGACACGGGCCTGATGGACTCCGCCCGCAACCACTTCGGTCAGGCGCTCGACCTCGCCAAGCAGGGCGAGAACGAGGCGCTCATGGCGAACATCCTGTACCGCATGGGCCGCGTCTACCTGCACCAGAACGCGCCGGACGACGCGCTCAAGGTGTTCCAGCTGGGTCAGCTGGCCGCGCAGAACTCCGGTTCGGAGCTCGCGGTGGGCATCCTCTGCGCGAACGAGGCCTGGGCCTACGCGAAGATGGGCTCCGACGAGCAGGCGCTCAAGCTGCTCGGCCGGGCGCGCGACGAGTTCTCGCGCGCCAACGTCGCCGAGGCCCCCGCCTGGGCCAAGTTCTTCAACGAGATCGACCTCTCGTCGATGATCGGCACGGTGCACACCGAGCTGGCCCAGACGGTGGACGCCAAGTACACGAGGACCGCGATCCCCGCGCTGTCCAAGGCGATCAACAACTTCGGCGACGAGTACGCCCGCAGCCGGTCGTTCAACCTGACGTCGATGGCGATCAACCACCTGCTCGAGGGCGACATCGACCACGGCGCCAAGATCGGCCGCCAGGCCGTCGACCTGTCGGAAAGCCTCAAGTCGGTGCGCACGAAGCAGCGCATGGAGCCCCTGCGCCAGGAGGCCGACAAGCGCCGCAACAACCCCGAGGCCCGCGAGCTCGCCGACCGCGTCGCCCGCTTCACGGGAGCCGACTCCGCTGCCTGATCTCGTCTCGTTTGGGACCTATAGCACCCCTTTCGGATGGCGTGGGACACGAAGCGGTAACGCCAGCGCCTCCACACACGAATGCAGCATCGACGGGCGTGCAATCCACGCCTAAGGTGCGGCAGGTCGGGGCGAAGGACGAGGTGCGGCGCGTGAGCCTTACACGGAGGTGGCGTTCCAGGAGAGCGCTGCGGTCCGCGCAGTTGCTCGACGAGGTGGTGGACACCCAGTTGCCGCTGCTGGCGGCGTTCGACGAGGAACGAAGGCGGCGGTCCGCCGACTACCTCGCCGAGCTGGTGGCGCTCGCGCAGGACTACCGCTACTACGCCAACGGCTGGATCGACAACCGCGAGCTGGACCGCCGCGGCCAGCGGACGATGAACCGGCTGGCCCGAATGCGCGAAGAATCTTCAGCGCGACTGATCACCGACTAGGCCGTCCGCGCGCAGCTCGTCGCGCTCACCGGACCACTCACCGAGTGTGTCGGATTTTGTGGATGTTTCACGTTGAACATTCGCCGTGCCGCCCGAGGGCCTACCAGGGCACGGTCCCGGCGCTGTCGAACAGGCCGCCGGTCGGACCGTCGTCGGGCAGGGTGGCCAGCTCGATCGCGATCTTCGCGCCGTTGGCCGGCGTCTCGTGCCCCTGGAAGTCGTTGAACTCCGTCGCGACGTAGCCGGGGCAGCTGGCGTTGACCTTGATGCCGGTCAGCTCGTTCGCGTACTGCACGGTCAACGCGTTGAGGAACGCCTTCGAGGGGGTGTAGACCCCGTCGACGTCACCGTAGGCGGGGTCCGGCGAGGTCTGCAGCGCCATCGACGCCAGGTGGCTCGACTGGTTGACGATCCGCGCCCGTGCGGATCGGCGCAGCAGGGGCAGCAGGGCGTTGGTCACCCGGATGACGCCCTTCACGTTGGTGTCCATGACCACCTCCAGCAGTTCCGGGGTCGTGGCGGACGGCGCCGTGGGCCACTGCCCGGCGACGGCCGCGTTGTTGACCAGCACGTCGAGGTGCCCGAACCGCTCCTCGAACAGCTTCGCGGCGGCGGCCACGCTCTCGTCGTCGGTCACGTCCAACGGCACGAGGAACGCGTCGGCGCCGTTCGCCCGCAGCCTCGCGACCGCCTCCTCGCCGCGCCGCGGGTCCCGCGCCCCGACGCCGACGGTCATGCCGACCGCCGCAAGCCCCGCCGCGATCTCGTAGCCGATTCCCTTGTTCGCGCCGGTGACCAGCGCAATCGTCTTCTCGCTCATGCACTTGATCGTCGTCCGCACCGCCGCCGCGACCAACACCACTTCGGTGTCGCGGCGATACCCGGCCGGTATGGATACCTTGGACGTCGTGGAGACCCGAGAGCTCCGGTACTTCGTCGCGGTCGCGGAGGAGCTGCACTTCGGCCGTGCCGCCGAGCGGCTGGGCATCGCCCAGCCGCCGCTGTCGCGCACGATCGCCCAGCTCGAACACCGCCTCGGCGTCGAACTGCTGACGCGCACCAGCCGCAAGGTGGCGCTGACCGGCGCCGGCACGACCCTGCTGGCCGAGGCCACGGCGATCCTCGGTGCGGTCGCGGCGGCCGAACGCCGGACCAGGAACGCGGCCACCGACCGGCCGTCGCTGGTGCTGGCGGCCAAGGCGGGCGGGTCCTCCGAGGTGCTGGCCAAGCTGCTCGACGCCTACGCGGCCGAACCCGGCGCCGTCGAGGTCGAGCTGCTGCTCTGCGAGTCGAACACCCATGTGCCGCTGCTCGACGGACGGGCGGACGTAGCGCTGCTGCACGAGCCCTACGACCCGACCGACGGCCTCGACGTCGAGGTGCTGCGGACCGAGGCGCAGGTCGCGGTCATGCCGTCGACGCACCGGCTCGCGGGGGCGTCCCGGCTGCGGATGGCCGAGGTCTCGGGCTTGGCCGACGGAGTTCGCTGGCCCCGTCCGGACGGCACCTACCCGGACGGCCCCGGCATCGAGGTGCGCAACCTGACGCAGCTGTTCCAGATGATCGAACTGGGCAGAGCCGTCGCGGCGATGTCGGAGGGCGTCGCCACGGGACGCGCGGAGGGCTTGGTCGCCATTCCCATCGTGGACGCGCCGAGGGTGACCACGGTGCTCGCGTGGCCACCGCACAGCCGGTCGCGCGCGCTCGCCGACCTCGTCGGGGTCGCGACGGGCGTCAGCTGACGGGCGCCCTGCTCAGCACGACGGCGAGCCCGAACGCGACGCCCATGATCGTCACCTCCAGCACCGCCCACTGGACGATCGCGGTGACCTCGTGCTGGGAGATCCGCGGCAGCAGCCGCCACCGGATGTGCGCGCCGAGCAGCGCGATCAGCGCCGTGCACACCATCTTGCCGAGCAGCAGCAGGCCGTAGCCGGTGGTGAACAGCGACTCCAGGAACGGCACGACCGGGTTGAGGACGAGTTCCAGCACGCCGTTGAACAGGCCCGTCACCGCGACCACGACCAGGCAGACGGTCGCGATCTTCGAGAACTTCGGGAGCGCGATCGCGAGCAGGCCCTTGCGGTGGACGACCAGCGCCATCAACGCGCCGAGCCCGCCGGTCCACGCCGCCGCGGCGAGGATGTGCAGCTCCATGGAGACCATCGAGTAGTCGTGGTACTTCCAGTTGGAGGCGTGCCCGGTCACCGGGATCGGCAGCAGCCCGAACATCGAGATCAGGACGCGCAGCTCGGCGGGCACGGACTCACCGCTGCGCACCGCCATCACGCCGACGAGCACGTAGACGAGCGCGCAGGAGGCGCTGAACAGCAGGCCCTTGCCGGCGCCGACCGTCGCGACGTAGTCGACGGCGTTGCCGATGCTCACGTCGCTGCCCGGCCGCAGCTCGGCGGCCTGCAGCACGATCGACAGCAGCGCCGTGACGGCCCAGACGGCGGCGGCGGCGACCGCGGCCGGCCGGGCGATCCGCATGACCGGTTCGGTGTGCGCGGGCCTGCTGAAGCCGAGCAGCTTCGGCAGGACCGACAGCCCGACGACGATCGTCGCCGAGACGTCGAGCAGCACACGGGTGACCGGGAGGCCGTACCGGACCGCCGCCCCCGCGTCGACGACCCCGGCGACCACGGACGGTGGTGCCAGCACGAAGCCGAGCGCGATGCCCGCGAGCGCGCCGAGGACGAGCCCGGCGAGCACGCGGTGGTGGGTGGCGACGGCGGTACGGACCTCGCTCATGCCTTCGCGCCCCCGCCACCGCCGCGCAGGGCGAAGAACACACCGCCGCCGAGCAGCACCACGGCGCCGACGATCCACACCCAGACGGGCAGGCCGCCGCCGGAGTCCCCGCCGCTCGACGCGGTGTCGGCGGTCGCCGGGGTGGTCGGCGTGCCCGTGCCGTCCTTGGTCAGCGTGAACGTCAGCTCACCGGACACGGGGTGGCCGTCCGCGGACAGGATGCGGTAGCCGATCTTGTACTCGCCGGCCTTGCCGAGCGCGTTGACCTTCGCGGAGACCGCGTTGTCCCTGATCGTCGGGTCGCCCGCGACCTCGTAGTGGCCGCCGTTCGCGTCCACGACCGAGATCGTGTTGATGCCCTGACCGCCCTGCACGTCCTGGTCGAACGTGAGCGTGACGCTCGCCGGACCCGCCTCGAGCGAGGTCTTGTCCTTCGGGTCACTGCTGATCAGCGCGTTGTGGGCCGCCGCGGGGGCGGCCGTGGCGAGCACGGCCGCACCAGCGAACAGGAACGCGATCAGAGCGCGCTTCATGCCTTGCGCCTCGAACGCAGGATCGCGCCGACGCCGAAGCCGAGGCCGAGCGCACCGACGGCCAGACCGGCGCCACCGAGGTAGCGGGCGGTCGAGTCGGCACCGGCGGCGGACGCCTCGTGCGTGTCGGTAGCGGCGTTGGCGGCCGGCGTGGTGCCGTGGCCGTGCTCGTCGGCACCGGCGGCCTTCGGGGCGAGCTTCAGCGCGGGCGCCGGGTGCTCCGGCTCCTTGCCGTCGGCCCCGGTCGGCTGGGACCAGTCCACGACCTCGCCGCTCTCGTAGGTCTGCTTGGTCGGGAGCTCCAGCTTGTCCTTGCCCTCGGGCAGGGTGCCGACGGCGACGTAGAACTCCTGGTACTCGTTGACGTTGATCTTCACACCGGGGTCGGCGGTCCAGGTGATGGACTTGAACGCCTCGGTGATCTCCTTGCCGCCGACCGTCACGGGCTTGTCGAGCTTGCCCTTGACGACCTCGGCCTTCCAGCCGGCGAGCGGCTTCGTGCGCACCGACGTGAGCGGGGTGTCCTGCGGGAGGGTCACCTCGATCTTGGTGGTGCCGGCGTTGTCCCGCTCGTTCGGGACGCGGAACGCGAACGTGGCGCGGCCGCCCTGCGTGAACTCCGCGGGCTGGGCGCTGACGTGGGCGGATGCGGTGGCCGGGATGCCGAGCACGGCGAACCCGGCGACGGCGGTGACGGCGAGCACGCGCACGCCGAATCGGTTGGTCGACATGAAGTTGTGGCTCCTGATGCCAAAGGGGTTCCAGCAGGGGATACGGATGATCAGGAGGCACAGGGCGGGCCACGCCGCCGATTCGCGCGCGTGATGTCCAGGAAGTGCGCGTTCCGGACGTACGGCGTGCTGGTGAACGTCCGCAGCGGCCGGGTGGCGGGCAGCGGCGTGAGCCTGCGGGGGATCAGGCGGGTGACGGCGGCGACCAGCCTGAACAGGGCGGTCTCGGCGTGGAACAGCAGCAGGCCGGTGAGCGTCGCGGCGACGAGGTGCGCCGCGAACATCGGCCAGGTCAGCGTGGTCGTGTGGTCGTGGCCGACCCACGTGAGCAGCAGGTGCTGCGCGAGCTGGGCCGTGCCGAGCCCGGCCACGACCGAGAGCTTCCCGCTGCGCCTGTCGGCCAGGGAGGCCGCCGCGAACGCGATCAGCGCCACCAGCGGCACCGCGTGGACGAACTCGCTCAGCTCGCCACCGCCCAGCCCGTGGGCGGTGATCGTGAGAGCCGCGGACGTCAGCGCCAGCGCCGTACCCCGAAGGGTGCGCATCCCGCTGGTCCGTGTACTCACGAGGATTGAGGGTAATCGGAGGAGTTTGGACAGGTCCACGGCCGGGTAGCCCGGGCCGCATGACCGCTCAATGCGACAGGCCGGGCCGTACCGACCGGGTTGTGTTCGGCGTTGCCGCAGGTCTCACGCTTGCATTCGTGACCTGGGGGATCGTCGGCACCGACAGCTTGGCGGCAGCTTCGAAGGCTGCTCTGGGCTGGATCATCCAGAACCTCGGCTGGGCCTTTGTGATCTCGGCCTCCGGGTTCGTCGTCTTCGCGCTGTGGCTCGCGTTCAGCCGCTACGGCAAGATCCCGCTCGGGCGGGACGACGAGAAACCCGAGTTCAAGACCGTGTCCTGGGTCGCGATGATGTTCAGCGCGGGCATGGGCATCGGCCTGATGTTCTACGGCGTCAACGAGCCGCTCACCCACTACGTGAAGCCGCCGCCCGGCACCGAGGGCGACCCCCTCGAGACCGCGATGGCCACCACGCTCTTCCACTGGACGCTGCACCCGTGGGCGATCTACGCCGTCGTCGGCATCGCCATCGCGTACGGCAGCTTCCGCCGCGGCCGGTCCTCGCTGATCAGCTCCGCGTTCGCCCCGCTGCTCGGCCGCCGCGCCGCCTCCGGCTGGGGCCGCGCCATCGACGTGATGGCGATCTTCGCGACCCTGTTCGGCTCGGCCGCCTCGCTCGGCCTCGGCGCCCTGCAGATCGGCAGCGGGCTGCAGGCAGCCGGCTGGGCGGACAACGTCGGCAAGGGCGTGCTCGTCGCGATCATCGCCGTGCTGACCGTGGCGTTCGTGGCCTCGGCGGTGTCCGGTGTCTCGAAGGGCATCCAGTGGCTGTCGAACACGAACATGGTGCTGGCCGTCGTGCTGGCGCTGTTCCTGTTCGTGGTCGGGCCGACGATCTTCATCCTGAACCTGGTGCCGACCGCGCTCGGCGACTACTTCCGCGAGCTCGCCAACATGGCCGGCCGCACCGCCGCCTCCGGTGGTGACGCGACCGAGACCTGGCTGTCCGGCTGGACGATCTTCTACTGGGCGTGGTGGATCTCCTGGACGCCGTTCGTCGGCATGTTCATCGCGCGCATCTCCCGCGGCCGCACGATCAAGCAGTTCGTGGCCGGTGTGATCCTGGTGCCGTCCGCGGTGTCGCTGGTGTGGTTCGCGATCCTCGGTGGCACCGCGATCTTCGAACAGCGCAACGGGGTCGATCTCGCCGGTCAGTCGACGCCGGAGTCGCAGCTCTTCTCGCTGCTCGACCAGTTCCCGCTGGCGGCCATCGCGGGCGTCGTGGTCATGGTCCTGGTGGCGATCTTCTTCGTGTCCGGCGCGGACGCCGCGTCGATCGTGATGGGAACGCTCTCGCAGCAGGGCACGATCGAGCCGAAGAAGCCCGGAGTGATCTTCTGGGGCGTGCTCACCGGTGCCGTGGCGGCGGTCATGCTGCTCGTCGGCGGCTCGAACGCGTTGACCGGCCTGCAGAACCTCACGATCATCGTGGCGCTGCCGTTCATGGTCGTGATGGTCGGCCTGTGCTTCTCGCTCGCCAAGGACCTGCGCTCGGACCCGATGATCAAGCGCGAGGAACGCGTCGCCGAGGTGATGGAGGAGGTCACCGCCCACCTCGACCCCGGTGAGGTGGTCGAGGAGGCAGCGGTCAAGGCCGTGGCCGAGGTGACCGGGAAGACCCCCCAGGTCACCCCGAAGACCCCGGAGGTCAGCGCACGTTCAGACGCCTGAGCAGGTCCTGCTCGAGCATCTCCAGATCAGTCCCGACGGCCCGGTGCGCGGCTTTGCGCCGGGCCGTCGGCATGCGCTCGGACGCGCGCACCGCCGCGAGCAACTGCGCCAGCCGCGCCTCGGTCTTCGAAACCCAATCGGAATCAGCCGCTCGCACCGTCTCGAGCGACTCCGCGAAACCGACGATCCGCGCGTGCAGGCGCGCGCCGTAACCGGAGTACTTGCCCACGTCGGCGACGTCGATGCCGAGCCTGCGGGCCCGGTACCGGTCGTACTGCTCGCTCAAAACCCCAGCTCCGCGGGCGATCACGGGGGCCAGCACGGGAATGAGCGCGGGAGCCACCACCTTCGCGACACCGACCAGGTTCTTCGCCCGGCTGGGCGTGAAGCCCGCCTTCGCTTTGCGCGCCATTCGGGTACTCCTCCTCCGTCACGACGAACTTACTGTGCAGGTTGCCGACACATCCCCCCGACGCGCGACATACCCTGCATCCTGTGACTTCCCAGGTGCAGCTAGACGCCGGCGTGGTCACTCGTTGTCGGCGGCGGGTGCACCTCGAAAACGATCCGGAGATGCGCGACGCTCCCACAGCGGCGCCGGATCCGGCTTCGGAACAACGGAAAGCGGACGCGGCGAACCACCGCCGCGCGGTGGCCGACGCGCTCGGCCGGATCGTCGGCTCGAACCTCTTCGAGGTGCCGAACGGCCCGGACGTGCGCAGCGCCGACCGCGAACGCGTGACGCTCGAGGCGATGGAGATGGGCGCGCCCTACATCTGGGGTGCCGCCCTGCCGCGCGATCCGCGCGGTGGCCGGCGCGGCGGGATCGACCTGCTGGTCAAGGACACCACCGGCTACGTGCCGGTGCTCGTCGTCCGGCACAAGATCACCGACCCCGGCCACGGCGCGAAGACGAGCCCGTTGACCATGCCGCTGCCCGGCGGCAGCCGCACCGACCCGTTGCGCAAGGTCCGCCCCCAGCCCCGCGACCAGCTGCGGCTGGCCCACGCCCAGCGCCAGCTGCAGGCCGCGGGGCACGCCCGCGTCGGCCGCGCGACCGGTGGCGTGATCGGCATGGACGCGGACGTCGTGCTGTGGCACGACCTCGAGGCCCCGACGTGGCCCGGCGGCCGCACGGCGCTGGCCGAGTACGACGCGCGGTTCTCCGACCGGCTCTCCGTGGCGCTGGCGGCCGCGAACCAGAACGAACCGCTGGCCCGCCCGTCCCGGATCGTCGACTGCAAGACGTGTCCCTGGTGGCCGACCTGCGACAGCGATCTCAAGCGGGGCAGGGACGTCAGCCTGGTCGTGCGCGGCGAGGACGCCGTGGCGCTGCGCAGGATCGGCCTGTCCACAGTGGACGAGCTCGCGGAGCTGGACCCCCGCGCGGAGGGCCCGATCCAGCTCGTCGGCATGCCGTTCGGCGACGCCGTGGTGCTGGCCCGCGCGTGGCTGCGCGACCTCACCCTGGTGCGCCGCGTGCCGGAGATGGACGTGCCACGCGCGGACGTCGAGGTCGATGTCGACATGGAGAGCTTTGGCGACCTGGGCGCCTACATGTGGGGCTGCCTGTTGTCCGGCAAGGACATCGACGAACCGCAGGGCTACCGCGCCTTCGTGACGTGGGACGGGCTGCCGTGCGACGACGAGGCCCGCTCGTTCGCCGAGTTCTGGACCTGGCTCACCGGCATCCGCCTGCGCGCCAAGGCACGCGGCCTGTCGTTCAAGGCCTACTGCTACAACGAACTGGCCGAGAACCGCTGGCTCCTCGCCTCGGCGGAACGCTTCGCGGGCAAGCCCGGTATCCCGACCATCGCGCAGGTGAAGGAGTTCATCAACTCCGACTCCTGGGTCGACCTCTTCGGCATCGTGCGCGAACAGTTCCTGTGCGCGCACGGCAAGGGCCTGAAGATCATCGCCCCGGTCGCGGGCTTCTCGTGGCGCGACCCGGAGGCGGGCGGCGAGAACTCGATGCGCTGGTACCGGGCGGCCGTGGGGCTGAACGGCGATCCGCTGGACGTCGCGCAGCGGCAGCGGCTGCTGGAGTACAACGAGGACGACGTCCTGGCCACCCACCGCCTGCGCGAGTGGATGACCTCGGACGCCATGGACCGGCTGCCGTACGCGGGGGACCTCTAGCGGGGTGCCATCCGGAGGGCGCCGTCCATCCGGATGACCTCGCCGTTCAGGTAGTCGTGCTCGACGATCGACACGGCGAGCTGCGCGTACTCGGCGGGCTGCGCGAGGCGCTTCGGGAACGGCACCCCGGCGGCGAGGCCCGCGCGGAACTCGTCAGAGACCGTGGCGAGCATCGGGGTGTCCACGATGCCGGGGGCGATGGTCAGCACGCGGATGCCGACGGACGACAGGTCGCGCGCGGCCGGGAGGGTCATGCCGACGACGCCGCCCTTGGAGCTGGCGTAGGCGACCTGGCCGATCTGGCCGTCGAACGCGGCGATGGAGGCGGTGTTGATGATGACGCCGCGGGCGCCGTGCTCCAGCTCCTCGGTCTTGCCCATGGCGGCGGCGGCCAGGCGCAGCACGTTGAACGTGCCGATGAGGTTGACCTCGACGACCTTGCGGTAGAGGTCGAGGTCGTGCGGGCCGCTCTTGCCGACCGTGCGGGTCGACGGGCCGATGCCCGCGCAGTTCACCGTGATGCGCAGCGGCGCACCGGAGCCGGCGGCGGTGTCGACGGCCGCCTGGACCTCTTCGCCCGAGGTCACGTCGGCGGCCAGGTAGGTGACGTTCTCGACGGCTTCGGCTTTCTCGACGGCGGCGGGCAGGTCGAGCGCGAACACCTGCGCTCCTCGTGCCGCCAGCGCTCGCGCGGTCGCGCCGCCGAGGCCGGACGCGCCACCGGTGACGATGGCCGCGGTACCCGAGATCTCCATGCCTGCACCCTCCTCGAAGCGGACTGCTCGCGAGGAGGTTAACGCTCGTTACCTCGAGATCACCGGTCGGACCAGTGGAGCAGCGCGACGAGCGGCACCGCCGCGACCAGTGCGAGGCCGATGAAGATGGTTGCGATCATGAGAACACCCATGCCTTGAACTGTGCCGTTCGACCGTGATCGAAACATCGGCCGCGCCGGTAGACCTCTGGTAGGAGATCTGTCACGGTCAGCTACGACGAAAGTCGTACGGAGTTCTCCGGGACGCCATCTGGGCACGTCAGGGTCACTCCCATGTTCGCGCGTCGGATCGCCGTGGTGGGAACCGGTTACGTCGGGTTGACCACCGGAGCCTGTCTCGCCTCTCTCGGGCACCGCGTCGTGTGTGCTGACGTGGACGCCCTGAAGGTCGCCAGGCTCCGGGCCGGGCAGGTCGACATCCTCGAACCCGGGCTGGCCGAGCTCGTCGCCGGAGGTCAGGCGGCCGGGCGGCTGGAGTTCGTGCTCGGTGCCGCCACGGCGGTGGCCGGGGCCGACGTCGTGTTCTTCTGCCTGCCGACGCCGATGGGCGCGGGTGGGGCGGCGGACCTCAGCGCCGTCGAGTCGGTGGCCGCGGAGATCTCCGCCGTGCTGCCGTACGGCGCGGTGGTCGTCACGAAGTCCACGGTGCCGGTCGGCACGTCGGAACGCGTGCGCGCGTTGCTCGGTCGTGAGGACGTGGCGGTGGTGTCCAACCCCGAGTTCCTGCGCGAGGGGACCGCGGTCCAGGACTTCCTGCACCCCGACCGGATCGTGGTCGGCTCGGACTCGCCGCAGGCCGCGGAACGGGTCGCGGCGCTGTTCGCCAAGCTCGGCGCGCCCACGGTGCTCATGGACGCCGCCAGCGCCGAGATGGTCAAGTACGCGGCCAACTGCTTCCTCGCGATGAAGCTCAGCTACGTCAACGCGGTCGCCGAGCTGTGCGAACTGCTCGGCGCCGACATCGCGTCGGTGTCCGAGGGCATCGGCTACGACAAGCGGATCGGGCAGTCGTTCCTGCAGCCCGGACCGGGCTGGGGCGGGTCGTGCCTGCCCAAGGACACGCACGCGATGGTGCAGATCGCCGAGGCCGTCGGGGTCGACTTCGGGCTGGTCCGGTCGTCGATCGAGGCCAACGTCCGCGCGCAGACGCGGATCGTCGACAAGGTGCGCACCGCGTGCGGCGGCTCGCTGGCCGGGGTCCGGGTCGGGGTGCTCGGGCTCGCGTTCAAGGCCGGGACGAACGACCTGCGCGACTCGCCTGCGCTCGCGGTGGCCGAGCAGCTCGTGCTCGAAGGCGCGGACCTCACGGCCTACGACCCCGAGGTGACCGGGCCGATCGCCGGGATGCTCGTGGTCGACGACCCCTACCAGGCCGTGAAGGGCGCCGAGGCCGCGGTGCTGCTGACCGACTGGCCCGTGTTCCGCACGCTCGACTGGGTCCGGGTCGCCGAACTGATGGACGGGCACGTCGTCGTCGACGCCCGCAACCACCTCGACGCCGACGTGCTGCTGCGCGCCGGGCTGCTCCATTCGGGCGTGGGGCGTGCGTCACTCGGAGTCACGCAATTTAGTTAGCGTCGCATACCTTTATGGGGTGTTCACCACGCGCCCCGAACTCGTCGGCACCTTCGGCATGGTCGCTTCGACCCACTGGCTGGCCTCCGCGGCGGCGATGGCCGTCCTCGAGGACGGTGGCAACGCCTTCGACGGCGCGGTGGCCGCCGGCTTCGTCCTCCAGGTCGTGGAACCGCACCTCAACGGCCCCGGCGGCGAGGTCCCGATCATCTTCTCACCCGCCGGCGGCAACCCGCGCGTGCTGAACGGGCAGGGCGTCGCGCCCACCGGGGCGACCATCGAGCACTACACCGGACTGGGTCTCGACCTGGTGCCCGGCAGTGGTCTGCTGGCCGCCACGGTGCCGGGTGCGTGGGACGGCTGGCTGACTCTGCTGCGTGACCACGGCACCAAGACGTTGCGCGAAGTGCTGGACAAGGCGATCGGCTACGCGCGCGACGGGTTCCCTCTCGTCGAACGCGCCGTCTACACGATCTCGCTCGTGCAGGACCTCTTCCGCGACCACTGGCCGACCTCCGCCGCGCAGTGGATGCCCGGTGGCGTGCTGCCGACGGCCGGTGGCCGGTTCCGCAACCCGAAGCTCGCCGACACCTGGGAGTGGCTGCTCGCCGCCGGTGAGGCCGCGGGCTCCGACCGCGAGGCGCAGATCGAGGCCGCGCGCCGGGCCTGGTCGCAGGGCTTCGTGGCCGCGCAGGTGGACGAGTTCGCCAAGAAGGAGTTCCGCGACGACTCCGGCCGCGACCACGCCGGCGTGCTCACGGGCGCCGACATGGCGGGCTGGGAGGCGTCGTACGAGGACGCCCTCATCGTCGACTTCGACGAGTGGTCGCTCGTCAAGGCCGGCGCCTGGACGCAGGGACCCGTGCTGGCGCAGCAGCTCCGGCTGCTGGAGGGCTTCGACCTGTCCTACGTGGACGGAAAGCCGACCGCCGAGACGATCCACCTCGCCGTCGAGGCCGCGAAGCTCGCGTTCGCCGACCGCGAGGCCTGGTACGGCGACGTCAGCGACGTGCCGCTGGAAACGCTGGTCTCACGCGCCTACGCCGACGAGCGCCGCAAGCTGATCTCCGACACCGCGTCGCTGGAGCTGCGCCCCGGCTCGCCGAACGGCCGGGAACCGGTGCTGCCGCAGCACGTCTTGCGCGGCGCGAGCAACGGTGTCCCGCTCGACTCGCTGGGCTCCATCGGCGAACCGACCGTGGAGCGGACCGGCGCGATGCGCGGCGACACCGTGCACGTCGACGTCGTCGACCGCTGGGGCAACATGGTCTCCGCGACCCCGTCCGGCGGCTGGCTGCAGTCGTCGCCGACGATCCCGTCGCTCGGCTTCTGCCTCGGCAGCCGCGCCCAGATGTTCTGGCTGGACAAGGGGTTGCCGAACTCGCTGGCACCGGGCAAGCGCCCGCGGATCACGCTGTCGCCGTCGATGGCGCTGCGCAACGGCGAGGCGGCGCTGGCGTTCGGCACGCCCGGCGGCGACCAGCAGGACCAGTGGCAGCTCGGCTTCTGGCTCGCGCACCGCGGGGGGATGAACCTGCAGGAGGCGATCGACTCGCCGATGTGGCACTCGAACGCGTTCCCGAGCTCGTTCTACCCGCGCGCCTGGACGCCGGGGGAGCTGGTCGTCGAGTCACGCGCCGGGGTGGACGTCCTGGCTGCGTTGCGTGCGCGTGGCCACCAGGTCGTGGACGCCGGCGAGTGGACCCTCGGCCGAATGTCGGCCGTGGCCAGGGACTCCGCGGACGGACTGCTGCGCGCCGGCGCCAACGCGCGCGGTGCCCAGGGCTACGCCGCGGGCCGGTAGCCGGGCGGAGAAGAGGAACGGCGCCCGATTCGAGGGGGAGGGAATCGGGCGCCGCCCCGGCCAGGGAAGTGCTGGTCGGATCAGATGTCGGCGTGCGCGAAGCCGTTCCACGGCCCCTCGGGCTGGTCGTACCCGAGCAGCGTGGCGGCCGGCAGACCGGAGCCACCCGCGTCGACGTTCTCCACGAGCGCGGTGACGTCGGCGTCCTGCGCGTTGATGGCCTGGATCTTGCCGTTGACGTCCGCGGTGTCGACCTTCGCGAGGTCGCCCACGGTGGCGACGTCACCGAGCTGGCCACCGAGGTCGGGCATCGTGTGCGCGGTGGCGTCCACGGTGTCGGCGTGCGCGACGCCACCCAGGCCGAGCATGACGGTGGCGCTGCCGAGGGCCACGGCGGCCCCCGCGACGGTCTTCCTGAGGTTCATGGGCGCGAACGTCCCGTGTTCGGACCCCCTACATCAAGCTGCGTAACTCAGGCGAGGGAACTTCTTCATCCCTTGGTGGGACTCCACTCCATCGCGACCGTGCAGACCCGAGCTTCGCCGCGCCACACGGAAATCGCGAAGACACCCGCCTTCGTTTCGGTGCGCGTGAGGAAGTCGTACGCGCATTCGAGGGTGTAGCGCCGCCGCCACTCGTCGCCTTTCCTTATGTACCAACCGTGGTCGACGACTTCCTCGACCAGTTCGAGGTGCAGCGCGCCGCCGGGCTTGCGGCGGTGGTACTCGATGCGGTGGAAGTGGTCCATGACCAGCACGTTCCTCACCGCACCCGTGGGGTGAGAATCTCAGATCCGGGATCACGTCCGTACCGTTTGGACCGTGGCGGAACCCACCTACCGGCAGCAGCGGCTCGGTGAGGCGCTCAAGTCGCTGCGCGAACGCGCCGGAATGAGTCAGCACCAGGTTGCCCGGCGCCTGCACTACAACGTGCCCAAGATCAGCCGCATCGAGAACGGCCAGCTGCCGGACATCCACGCGATGCGGGCCATGCTCGACCTGTTCGGGGTGATCGGTGAGGAGGAGACGCCGTACATCGAGCTGTGGGAGCTGGCCAAGGACAAGGGCTGGTGGCGGGCGTACGACATCGACGGGTACGGCTACCTCGGTCTCGAACACGACGCCTCACGCGTGCGGGAGTTCCAGCTCGGCTACATCCCGGGGCAGTTGCAGACCGTCCGGTACATGACCGCCGTCTTCGAAGGTTCGGTCACGCAGCGATCCCGGAAGAGGATCGAGACCGATGTGGCGATACGGATGCGTCGGCAGCAGCGCCTGGTCGGCGACAACCCGCTCGACTACCACGGTGTCATTTCGGAGGCCGCGGTCCGGCCGGTCGATCGCGAGCAGCTCCTGCACCTGGTCGAGACCGGCCGCCTGCCGAACGTGACCATCCAGCTCCTGCCCGAATCGGTGGGTCCGCACGACGGGCAGGGCGGACCGTTCACGCTGCTGGACATGCCGTTCGCCGGCGACCCGCAGGTCCTCTACATCGAGCACATGGCCGGTGCGATCCACATCGAGGATCCGCACCGGTTGAAGGCCGCTACGCTCCTGTTCAAGCACCTTTCGGAGCTGGCGCTGTCGCACGACGACTCCGCCACCTGGATCGAGAGGTTGGCTGCCGAGAGGTAGGAACTGTGTGGCGTAAGAGCAGTCGTAGTTCTGCCGGCCATGACGCCAACTGCGTTGAAGTTGCGCTGACTGGTTCGGGCGCGCGTGTGCGCGACTCCAAGAACCGGGCGAATTCCACGGTCGCCGCGCCCGAATGGGCAGCGTTCATCGGCGCCGTAAAACGCGGCGACTTCGAAAAGGAGTGACTAGGCGATGGCGCCGGGCGGGAGCTTCAGCTTGAACGGAAGCGTGGTCACGACCGCCAGGTCCGACGCGGTGGCCTTCATGAGCGCCGGGGCGTTGCGGGCACCGGGCTCCGGGAGGTCGAGCAGCCGGTCGACGGCCTCGGCCAGCGGGCCCTCGTAGATCCAGACGGCCTGGGCGGGGCGGGCGGAGTCGCGCACCGCGGGCAGACGGCCCGCGCGGGCCTCGGTCTCGGACCAGAACAGGATCGAGTCGATGAAGCCTCTGCGCTGTTTGAACGCCATGATGCGGTCGAGCTGCCCGGCGTCGTCCCTCAGGTGGAGGAACTGAAATCCGTTCTCGCGCAGCTCGATGACCTTGCTCAGTGCGTGGTCCATGGCGCACCTACCCCTGTGAGGTCACCTTTGGAGTGACCGTTCAGTCATACGACCCGAAAGGAATCGTACGGTACGTCGTAGTTCGTCGTAAGCCGTAGTCCGAAAGAGTTATCTCAATTGGGCGACGCTTGTGGCTGAGGGTAATCGGCCCCCTTCTTGCTGGGGGAAACGGCCAGGACGGCCGCTACGGTTCGCGTCAGGAACGCCAAACCGCCCAATGTGACTAACGTCACGCTGATCCACATCTTGGCCTCCGAGTGGTGTTCTACACCCGAAGTAGACGTGTAGCACTCTGCCGCGGTTGCAGGTCGCACCGACTCGCGTTTTTGACAGAACACCTGCGAGAGATCTCACGGCTCCGTCAAACCACGTCGGATCGGTGATCTCCTGTGCGACGATCGGCGCTCCACTGTTCGTGCTGATCAAGGGCGGTTCGAGGATGTTCGTTCGCCGGGTTGCGGTGGTCGGGGCCGGGTACGTGGGGCTCACGTCGGCTGCCTGCCTCGCGTCGCTGGGGCACCAGGTCGTCTGCGCGGACATCGACGAGAAGAAGGTCGAGCAGCTCCGCAGGGCCGAGGTGCAGATCTTCGAGCCGGGTCTGCCCGAGCTCGTCCAGGAGGGACTCGCCGCGGGGCGGCTGGAGTTCGTCGTGGGCGTGCGCAACGCCGTGCGGGACGCCGAGGTCATTTTCCTCTGCGTGCCGACGCCGATGGGCGAGGGCGGCGCGGCCGACCTGAAGGCCGTCGAGGCCGCGGTCGCCGAGATGAAGGACCTGCTCGCGCCCGGCGCGGTCGTCGTCAACAAGTCGACGGTCCCGGTCGGCACGGCCGCGCGCGTGCTCGAACTGCTCGGGCGCGACGACGTGTTCGTCGCCAGCAACCCGGAGTTCCTGCGCGAGGGCAGCGCGGTCAAGGACTTCATGCACCCCGACCGGATCGTCGTGGGCTCCGACGCCCAGAACGCGGCCGAGCGCGTCAGTGCGCTCTACGCCCGGCTGGGCGCGCCGACCGTCCTGATGGACGCGGCCAGCGCCGAGCTCGTGAAGTACAGCGCCAACTGCTTCCTCGCGATGAAGCTCAGCTACGTCAACGCGATGGCCGAGCTGTGCGAGCGGCTCGGCGCGGACATCGCGAACGTCACCGAGGGCATGGGCTTCGACCAGCGCATCGGGCAGTCGTTCCTGCAGCCCGGACCCGGCTGGGGCGGCTCGTGCCTGCCGAAGGACACCCACGCGCTGCTGCAGATCGCCGAGGCCGCGGGCCACGAGTTCGAGCTGCTCACCGCCACGATCAACACCAACGAGAAGCAGAGCCGGCTGATCATCAGCAAGGTCGCGAACGCCGTCGGCGGCGACCTGGTGGGCAAGAAGCTCGGGCTGCTCGGGCTCGCGTTCAAGGCGGGCACGAACGACCTGCGCGACTCGCCGGCGTTGAAGATCGCGGGGATGCTCAGGGCCGAGGGTGCCGAGCTCGTCGCCTACGACCCGGCGATCCCGCAGGCCGTCGAGGGCGTCACGGACGACGTGACGGTGGTCGACGACGTGCAGCAGGCCGCGAAGGACGCGAACGCCCTGGTCGTGCTGACCGAGTGGCCGCAGTTCCGCTCGCTCGACTGGGCGGCGCTCGCCGGGACGATGACCGGTCAGGTCGTGGTGGACACCCGCAACCTGCTCGACGTCGACGTCCTGACGCGCGCCGGCCTCACGTCACACGGAGTCGGTCGATAGGGCCGAGCTGGCCGAGTACCACTCGATGGTCCTGGTCAGGCCCTCGCGCAGGTCGACCTGGGGCTCCCAGCCCAGCAGCGCCCGCGCGCGGCCGATGTCCGGCTTGCGCTGGGTCGGGTCGTCGGTCGGCAGGTCGGAGTACTCGAGGCTCACCGAGACGCCGGTCAGGTCGCCGACGATCTGAGCCAGCTCCAGGACGGTGATCTCCACCGGGTTGCCGAGGTTGACCGGGCCGAACTCGCCCTTGCGGTCCGCGAGCGCGAAGATGCCGCGGACCAGGTCGCCGACGTAGCAGAAGCTGCGGGTCTGCTTGCCCGTGCCGTAGACGGTCAACGGCTTGCCGCTCAACGCCTGGTGCACGAAGTTCGAGACGACGCGGCCGTCGGTGGCGTGCAGGCGCGGGCCGTAGGTGTTGAAGATGCGCACGATGCCGACGTCGAGCAGGCCCATGCGGTGGTACGCGCCGAGCATGGCCTCGGCGTAGCGCTTCGACTCGTCGTAGACGCTGCGCGGGCCGATCGGGTTGACGTTGCCCCAGTACCCCTCGGGCTGCGGGTGCACCTGCGGCTCGCCGTAGACCTCGCTGGTGGAGGCCTGGATGAGCCGCGCGCCCTTCGCGATCGCCAGCTCGGCGACCTTCTTCATGCCGGTCGAGCCGACCTCCAGCGTCTCGAGCGGACGCTCGAGGAACTTCGGCGGCGACGCGGGGGAGGCGAAGTTCAGCACGAGGTCGACCGGACCCTCGACGGTCCAGTCGCCGCAGATGTCGGCCTCGACGAACTCGAAGCGCGGCTCGTCCGCGTACCTCGTGACGTTCGCCGTGAGCCCGGAGGAGAAGTCGTCCACGACCACGACCGACCAACCGCGGTCGAGCACCGCGTCTACCAGGTGCGATCCGATGAACCCTGCACCACCGGTGACCACTGCGCGCATGGCGTGAACCAACCCCTCCCCCAGGACCAATGACACGTTCGAGTGAAACCTAGGCTACGAAACGTCCACGCCTAGGCGTTCTGCGCCTCCCAGTTGCTGAGCCACACGTCACGCGCCTCGCGTTCGCTGCGGATGCTCGACAGCCAATCACCGAGCACGTCGACCTGCAGTTCGAGCGCGCCGGACATGAGGCGCGGGCAGCTCTCCCGGACGGCGTCGAAGCCCGCGTCCTGCGAGATGTTCGTGAGGCTGAGCATCGACGTCGCCGACTGCCGGTAGCGGCCGACGATCGTCTGCACGTGTGCTGCGTGTCCACCGCTCTCGGCTACCCGGCACCAGAGCTCGTAGTCCTCCCATCCGTGCAGGCGGCGGTCGAGCGTGTAGCCCTCGAACTTCTCCAACGCGGTTGCCTTGATCAACGCCATGGCGTCGATGTAGTTGCCGTAGCGCAGCCGCCACGGCTCCCACGGCCACACGCCCATCAGCCCGACCGGGCCGGTCGAGTCGAAGCGCTGCAGCACGCCGTACGCGAACGACGCGTCCGGTTCGGCGTCGATCGCGGCCACCAGGCGTTCGAGACCCGTCGGCACGATCGCGTTGTCCGAGTCGAGCACGAACACGAGCTCGCCGCGGGCGTGCCTGAACGCCTCGTTGCGCGAGCGCGGCAGACCCCGGTTGACCGGGTGCCGCACGAGCGTGACGGGGACGTGCGGGCTCTTGTCCATCCAGCGGCGCACGGTCTCGTTGGAGCCGTCGTTCGAGCAGTCGTCGACGACGATGATCTCCAGGTCGCCGTACGTGCCGGACGCGGCCGACTCCAGCGCCTCCACGACGTAGGGCTCGTGGTTGTAGAGCGCCATGATCACCGAGACGCGCGGCGTGCGGCGGTCCCACGCGGGCGTGCGGTGGTCGATCACCGGCGTCGGGTCGATCGTCGGATCGGTCGAGACGCGCCGGCGCAGGTCGATGATGTCGAGGCGGATCTCGCGGATCGCCTGGCGCACCGCGTCGATGCTCTCCGGCTCGCGCTCCCACGACGGCGTGATCTTCTGCCGGAACGGCTGCGTTCGGCTCGGGCCGAGCTTCAGGCGGTGGCCCTCGTGGGTCTTGCGCAGGTCCTGCGCCACCGACACGAGCTTCTCGACGCCGACGGAGAACGGGTTCTCCTTGATCAGCGCGTAGGCGTTGCGGCGCAACGTGGTCAGCCGGTCCGGGTCCTCCAGCAACGCGGCGAGCGCGTGCGGCATCGTGGACAGCGCCGAGAACACCAGGTGCTCGCCGTGCTGGAACGGGTCGGTGTGCAGCGAGGTCTCGGACAGCATCACCGCACCGCAGTGCGCGGCCTCGGCGGCGCGCAGCCACTCGAAGTACGGCTCGTCGGCCTGGTGGATGTTGACCAGGACCTTGGTGCCCGCCAACAGCTCCCGCTTGCGCTCGCCCGTGACGAACGCGGCGTGGTCGCCGGTGTTCGGGGCCGCGTTGTCCGACAGGATCAGTCGGCTGCGGCGCGACCACAGCTGTCGGCCGATCTTCGAGAGAGCGTGCTCACGGCGCGGGGTCGCGCAGCCCATGAACAGCACGTCGAGCTCTTCGCGGCCGGCGTCGGGCCGGAACTCGTCCCACGTGGGCGTCCAGCCGAACTGCAGGTGCTCGGCGGCGATGCCCTGGGCCTGGTAGCGCTTCACCGACAGCGTGCTGAAGTCGAAGACGGCGCCGAGCTTGTGTCCGTAGTAGACGTTCGTGTCGAAGTGTGACGACGACGGCTGCTCGGCGGTGATGCCGATGCAGCGCTTCGCGAGGCGCGGGTCCTCGAGGAACTGGCCGCCCTCCAGCACCGCGTACTCGTGCGTGGGCAGCAGGACGAAGACGTCGTCCGGTTCGGTGTCCACGACGGACGTGACGACGTCAGCCGAAACGCCGAGCCGCGTGGCCTCGTCGACGATCGCGTCGGCCAGCTCGTGGAAGAACGCGTTCTGGAACCGCGACTGGACGACCCGCAGGCGCAGATCAGGCATTCTTGCCGCCCTTGAGCGCGCCGGAGGCCTTGCGCAGCGGGGCCGTGACGCGCCACGACGTCGAGCGCTCCAGGTCCGCGATCTTGTCCTGCAGCGTGGTGCGCCAGTGCAGGTGCTGGCGGATCTCCTCGTCCAGCCTGCGGTTGAGGCGGTCGTTGTCGCGCGCGTACTCGGCGAGCAGCGTCGTGGCCTCGTCGAGCGCGGTGAGGCGCTCGGCGGCCTTGGCCAGCTCGGTGTACTCGTTCTTCAGGTCGTGCAGCTCCTGCGCGACCACGTACTCGCGGCGGCGCGACTCCTCGAGCTCGGCCATCGCCTTGCCCAGCGCCTCCTCGAGACCGGTCGCGACGGACTCGGCGCGCTCGCGGGCGGCCTTCTGCTCGTCGGCGAACCGGAGGCTGCGCTCCAGCTGGTCCTCCGCCGGGTCGGCCCTGGTGACGACCTGGCTGAGCGGGTGGCGCGCGGTGCCGCCCTTGGCCCTGGTCCTCGTGGCGGCGGAGATCGCGGCCTGCAGGTGGCTGACCAGCGAGTCCTCGGAGTAGTGCTGCTCGACCCACGCGCGGTAGGTGCGGCGTTCCTCGACCGTCGGCTCCTGCGCGAGGACCGCGGCGGCCTTCTCGACGACCGCGAGCACGTCGGCGTCCTCGACCGCGTGCGTGCCGGGGGCCTCGAACAGCTCGGCGCCGCCACCGGCCGGGTAACCGATCACGACGCAGCCCGCGGAGAGCGCCTCCGCGACGGGCAGGCCGAAGCCCTCGTCGCGGCCGAGCGCGATGAACACCGACGCGTCCGCGAGCTCGTCGGCGATCTTCTGCTCGCTGACGTCGTCGAGCGAGACGACCTCGACGGCCGCGAAGCGCTTGTCGTTCCTGAAGAGCGCCGTCAGCACGGCGGCCTCGCGCGGGCGCTTGCGGGGGAGCAGCACGATCTTGCGCTTGCGCTCCTCGGCGAACCGGTACAGCGCGGTGTCGATCACGTACGGCACCAGGTGCACCTTGAGCTTGGGGTGCAACGCGGTCAGCACGTCGACGCTGACCTTGGAGCCCGCCCACACCTGCGGCGCGGGCTTCCACGCCGGGTAGTCGGTGCCCTTGAAGTTGTCGTAGGTGTAGTAGTGGTTCTGGTTGAAGACGACCTTGCGCACGCCGGGGGCCGGGTCGAACCCGTCCAGCACCATGACCTCGGGCACGACGAGCACGTCGTCCGGGCCGAGCTCGCAGGTCTCACCGGTGACGACCGGCGCGGTCGAGGAGAACCAACCGGCCTGGAAGCCCTCCGCGAAGTGCCACACCTTGGCGTCGAAGCCGGTGCGCTCGGCGAGCTCCGCGTGCCGGTACATCGCGCGCACGCCGCCCGACGGCTCGGCGACGTCCGGGACTACGTACACGACCTGGCGAGTCATGGTCGACATCAATCCCCTCGTGGGTCTGGCATAGCCTGTCGCCGTCGAACGGAGGACAAGCGGTGACGATCCTGGTTACCGGCGGTGCGGGCTACGTCGGTTCGCACGTCGTGCACGCCCTCGCCGAAGCCGGGCGTGGTGTCGTCGTGGTGGACAACATGCGCACGGGCTCGCCCGAGGCCGTACCGTCCGGCACCCCCGCACACCCTATCGACGTCACCGACACGGCGAAGCTGGAACAGGTCATCCGGGAGCACGGCGTGACGGCGTGCATCCACCTGGCGGGGCTCAAGAACCCCGGTGAGTCCATGAAGGACCCCGGCCTCTACTTCCACAACAACGCGACCGGCACGCTGTCCGTGCTGAACGCGCTGGTGGCCACGGGTGTCCGCGACCTGGTGTTCTCGTCGTCCTGTTCGGTCTACGGCGCCGCGGAGACGTTGCCCATCACCGAAGACAGCCCGTTGCAGCCCATCAGCCCGTACGGCCAC
Organism: Lentzea sp. NPDC060358; assembly: GCF_042725365.1. NCBI lineage: Bacteria > Bacillati > Actinomycetota > Actinomycetes > Pseudonocardiales > Pseudonocardiaceae > Lentzea > Lentzea sp. NPDC060358. Next base: position 31,303 of record NZ_JBHXCW010000003.1, read on the forward strand.
AGCAAGCTCGTGGGCGAACGGATGATCGAGGCGTACGGGAACGCGCACGGGCTGCGCTGGATGTCGTTGCGCTACTTCAACGCGGCCGGAGCGGCGCTCGACGGCAGCATCGGCGAGGACTGGGGCCCGACGCACAACCTGGTGCCACTGCTGGCGAAGGCCGCTCTGGGAGCGCGTCCACCGGTGACGTTGTTCGGCAGCGACTACCCGACCGAGGACGGCACCGCGGTGCGGGACTACACGCACGTGGTGGACCTGGCCGAGGCGCACGTCCGCGCGGTGGACCACCTGCAGTCCGGTGGTGCGTCGGCGGCGCTGAACCTGGGGACCGGCACCGGGTACTCGGTGCTGCAGGTCGTGAAGGGGCTGGAGGAGGTCGCGGGCCGGCCGTTGCCGGTGACCTTCGGCGACCGCAGGCCGGGGGACCCGCCCGTGGTGTGGGCGGATCCGGCCCGTGCCTTCGAGGTGCTGGGCTGGCGTGCCGGGCTCGGTCTGCCCGAGATCCTCGCCACCGCGTGGCGGTGGCACGCCAGCACCGCTCACTTGGCGGGGTAGTTCTTGTCGATGGCGGTGACGACCTTGTCGGCGCCGCTGTCCATCGCGGCCTTCGTCTTGCCGCGGACCTCGACCCGCACCAGCGACTTGTTCGAGACGTAGAAGATGCGCATGTCGAAAGGCGCGTCCGGCACGTCGGTCGCCTTCTCCGACACCATCGCGGGCAGCTGCTTCGGACCGGTCGCGGCGGTGAAGCCGTAGCCCTTCTGCAGCTCGGTGAGCGCGTCGGCCGCGGTCTTGGCCGCCGCGCCGTCCGTGCAGGTGAAGACGTGGACCTGGGTGAACCAGTCGTCCGCGAAGAGCACCTGCGACATGCCCTCGTCGGCGCCGCACGTCGTCATCAGCGCCGCCTCGTCCGGGCTGAACTGAGACTTCTCCTTCGACGCCTTGTCCACCGTCACGGGACCGGTGTTGGCGGCGTCGACCTTGCCCGACAGGCCGTTGAGCGGCAGCTTGGGGCCGGCGCTCGACGACGTGGTGGGAGGCGGCGGCGGGGTGCTGCTCGTCGCCGTGTTGTTGTTGCCGGACTTGCTCCCGGCCGTGAACCACCAGATGCCGCCACCGATCAGCGCGAGCACCAGCACGACGCCGATGATCGCGAAGACCTTGCCCTTGCCGCCGCCACCACCGGACTCGTCGAAGACCTCGGGCCCGTGGCTCCAGCTCGGCGGCTGGTTGATCTGGTCGAAGTCACCGCCGAGCCAGGGCGGCGGCGCGGACTGTTGCTGCTGCTGGGGCTGACCCCAGCCGCCCTGCGGCTGCACGGGCGTGACGAACTGCGTGCGGTCCGCGTCGCCACCACCGCCACCGCCGCCGCGCGGGCTGCCCGGCACCACCTGGGTGGCGTCGGGGTTCGGGTTCTGCTGTTGCTGCTGCGGCGGTTGCTGCTGACCCTGGACGTTCACGACCTGGGTGCGGTCCGAGGTGTTGGGCGGCTGCGCCTCCCACTTGAACGGCGGGGCAAAAGGCCCGCTCTGAGGATTCTGGGCGGGCCCACCGCCGGCCGACCCGGAGAGGACCTCGTCCCGGCGGCGTCGGTAGTCGTCAGCCGAGATCCGACCAGAGGCGAGTTCGTTGTCGAGCTTCTGCAGCTCGTCTTGCCAGGTCACCCCTGGCACCCCCTTCCGCGCGAACATGAGACTCGGACATTGTGCCCGTGCCCGTTAATCCCTTCGTGCTGGCCTCTCAAGTCGTGACCTGGTTGTGGCGCTTCCCACCGATATATTGGCCGGATGGCGTGGTTCCAGCGCAAGAAACCGCAGGTGGACGGCGTTGCCGACGCGCTGCCGGGCCGCGCGGAGCCGGTGCGGGTCGCGCCCTCGCACGCCGAGAACCCTCACGGGTACCGCAGTCTCGGGGGACGGGGGTGTAGTGCCCGGCGGGGTTGAAGGTCACCGGCCGGCCGTGAAGGCCCGGTTCCTCGCCGACGTCGTGCAGACCGGCACGGTCCTCGGCCTCGACGCGAACATGGGCCCGGACGTCGCCGCCGAGGTCATGGGCGGCAAGGGCGGCGAGAACCGGTTCGGGCGCAGCTGCACGCACTCCCACGGGCTGGTCGAGATCAGCTGGTACGAGCGGCTGCGCGGGCTGGGCTGGCAGGGCGTGCACCTGGCCGTGCAGGCGCACCGGCTGAAGTACGGCGTCGAGTTCCTGGACGACGCCGTCGCCGCGCACTACGGCCGGTTCGGCGGGCTGTTGGCGTTCGAGGAGCTCGAGGCCGAGCTGGCGCGGCGCGGGGTGGGGCTGGTCGAGGTCGGGCCCGCGCGGTTCTGGCAGCCGGACGCGCAGGTCGTCGTCCATGTCGAGGCCGGTGCCGTGCACAAGGTCTTCACGGCGTTCGGGCAGGACTTCACCATCGCGTTCGACGGCGATCCCGAGACCGTGTGGCGGCAGGTGAAAGCGGTTGCCGCGATGTCGCCCGAGCAGCGGGTCCGCTGGGCCGAACGGGCAGCGCCGCGGGACTTCCGGTCGTGGTGGCGGTACTGCGCAAGGCTGACGGCGGGGCATGTGGCGTCGCACGATGCGGTGAGCGACCGGCAGACGTTCGTGGACCTGGCGTTCTGGATGTGGGACCACGGTCTCGCCAAGGGCGTGTACCTGCCGGAGGAGGTCGCGCTCTCACGGGCCGAGTTCGTTGCACGGCTTGATGAGCGTTATCCGGAGCTGGTGGTGCCGAGTCACGACGAACTGGTCGACGCGTGTCTCGACCACGTCTCCGAAGGTCTGACACGCACCGAGAAAAACCTCGTCGACGCCGCGTACCTGTTGCGGCACAACCTCACCGACCCGGCCAGGCTCGAAGCCCACCACCAGCGGCGCATCAGCAGAAGATGATCCCGCACGGCCGCGTTGTCGTGGTCGTCGTCGTGGTGGTGGTCGTCGGCCGGGGACGGGTGGTCGTCGTCGTGGGAGGCGGTGCCTGAGTTGTCGTCGTCGTGACGGCCGTCGTCGTCTTCGTGGTCGTCGTAGTCGTTGTCTTGGAAGAAGAAGACGGCGCGGATGACGAACTCGCGGCGGACGACACCGACAGTGATGTCGTCTCAGATGGCGTTGGGAGCAACGAAGGTGTGTTGATGAGCGAGACGCGGGCTCTGCCGTCGCCCTCCGGTGCCACCGGATCGCCCGATGCGAATGATCCGACAAGTGGTGCTAGCACGTAAAACGCGGCTACGGCGACTCCCAGGAGCGCCCCCGTTGCGAGCCGACCCGGCCCGCTCATCGCCGCTAACACTCGGATTGCCTATCTGGTTCACTCGATTGGGTCAAGCAGTACGAGCGTTTTCTACTCAATCACGTAGTGATGTACCGCAGCTCGAACACGCCGCGTGACCACGGCAGACATCTCGACTCCGAAATCAGCCCGGGAATTGTTCGGCGGCCGATACGAGAAGGCGCCAATCGCCCTCGGGAAGGGTGCGCAAACGGTCGAGCAATACCGACATTCTCGTCAGTAACTGCGGGTGATCAATCCAGAAGGAGTGATCTACTCTCAGTAGAGCCGCGAGCAGGTCGCCGGGGTAGAGGGCGAACGAGCGCAGCGGGTCTCGTTCGACGTGCTCCAGCGCCAGCAGGGCCGTCACGTCGAGGCCGACCTGGTGCGTGACGAGCAGGTGCAGCGACGTCGGTGTCAGCTGCCCCACCGGCAGGTCCCGCAGCGCGCAGAGGTCGCGGTACAGCTGGGTGGACGACGCGTCCGGCCCCCGCCAGTCGTCGTCGATCAGGTGCGCGAGCGTGCGGTCCCGGTCCACCCGCACATCGTCCCGGTAAGGGGACGATCTAACGAGCGCACCGCGGCAACGGTTCGGCATTGGGCGACTGCCAGCCGACCCGGACGAGCACCTCGCCCTCGTGCAGCAGCGGCTGCGAGGCCAGGCCCCACACGGTCGAGGCCAGCAGCACGGCGCTCATCGCCTCGCCCAGCCGCAGCCGGTCGTCCCCGACCAGGCGCAGCAGCACGCCGTGGCGCCGTGCCACCAGTTCCACGTCGCACAGCTCGGCGCGGGCCGCGTGCAGCAACCACGTCAGCGCCGAGTCCGGCACCTCGTCGGGCAGGTAGGGGCGGGGATCGGCCCTGCGCAACGAGATCGCGGCCGCCGAGGCCACCTCGCACGAGAACGGGTCCAGCTCCCAGCGCGGGTACACGGACGCGACCCGGCCGTCAGGTGCGCTGTCTCGCAGCACGTGGCAGTCCCAGCCCATGGCCGACAGTGCGACTCGTACGTGGTGAAGCACTGCTCCACACGCGAGGAGCGCCGTCGGGTCCGTGCGCGTCGTCAGGAGCTCGAGACAGTCCTTGCTGTTGCGCCACCGCCACGGCGGCACGACGCCGAACGACGGCGCCCTCACGGCGAGCTTCAGCACTTCGTCGACGGTTCCCGCGTCTGGCGTGCGCACGCTGGTCCTCATGCTGATCACGGTGCGCCCGTACGGCTGCACGGGGGCTGCGTCACGACTGCGCGGCCGCCACCACCGCCGCCACGGTCAGCGCCGCGCCGCGGGCGAAGTGCTCGTCGAAGGCCTCGTCGCCGAGGGCCTGACGGCACAGCGCCACGCACTGGTCGTGCGACGCCGCGAAGTTCGCCGAGCCGAACAGCGGCAACCCGACCGACCGCCACACCCGGTCCGCCCCGCCCAGCAGCAGCGCGGCGTGCGCGGCCGACCCCGCGACCACCGACACCAGCGCCAGCAGCTCCACCGACACCGCGATGCCCAGCAGGTCGTCGAAGCTCTCCTTGATGCGCAACGACGTGGTCGCCAGCTCACGGGCCTCGGCGACGTCACCGCGTCCCATCGCCACGAACGCCAGGACGTACAACGCGTACGCGCGCGCCCACAGCTCGCCGTTCTCCTCGCACACAGCGCGCGCCTCGGCACAGATGGCCGTCGCTCGGTCGAAATCACCGCTGAACGCCACGGTGATCGCCAGCGCCACCCGGGACATGATCACGTTGCTGTCGAGGTGCCCCAACGCGGCGTGGCGCCGGTCGGCCTCGGCCAGCAGCGACGCGCCCAGCGGCAGCTCGTCGTCGAACACCGCCGCCGCGCCCTGCACGTAGGTGGCGTAGACGTCGGCGTTCTCGTCGTCCACCAACAACGCCTCGGCGCGGCACGTCCGCACCAACGCCGGCACCGCGGCGGTGTTGCCCTGCAACGTCGCCACGTACCCCGCGACCCACAGCGCCTTGCAGCGCGCCCGGGACGGCTCGGTCTCCAGCGACAACGCCCAGGTCAGCCAGTGCCGCCCCTCGGCGAGCCGCCCGCAGCCGACCCAGTAGAACCACAGCGTCGCCGCCAGCCGCAGTCCCGCCTCGGCCTCGCCGGGCGTGGTCAGCGAGTACTCCAGCGCCGCCCGCAGATTGCCGCGTTCGGTCGTCATCGCACCGACGGTCGCCGCCTGCCGTGGCGTGAACCAGGCCCGTTCACCTTGCACGGCGACACCGGCGTAGTAGTCGCGGTGCCGCAGCTTCAGCCGTGGTTCCTCATCGCCCGCACGCAACCGCGTCTGGCCGTACTGGCGCATGGTCTCCAGCAACCGATAGCGCGCCACGCCGCCGTGTTCCTCGCGCAGCAGCACGGACTTGTCGACCAGTCCGTCGACCGCGTCGAACATGAAGTCCGCGGTCAGCGCGTCGTCCGAGCACACGGCCTCGGCCGCGGTGAGGTCGAAGCTGCCCGCGAACACCGACGCCCGCGCCCAGAGCAGCTGTTCGCGCGGCGAGCAGAGGTCGAAGCTCCAGTCCATCGTCGCGATCAGGGTCTGGTGCTGCGGCAACGCCGTCCGTTCGCCGTCGGTCAGCACCCTGAACCGGTCGTCGAGGCGTGCCAGCAGCTGTGCGGGCGACAACGCGCGCACGCGCAGCGCGGCCATCTCGATCGCCAGCGGGATGCCGTCCAGCCGGCGGCACAGGTCGGCCACGGCCTGCTCGTTCGCCGCTGTGATGACGAACGAGCCGGGGATCGCGGCGTCGGCGCGCTGGGCGAACAACGTCGCCGCCGGGTACGGCACCGACAACGGAGCCACGGACAGCACCTGCTCGCCGTAGACCCGTAGCGCGCGCCTCGACGTCGTGAGCACCCGCAGCCGTGGAGCGGCGCGCAGCAGCGTGTCGACCAGTACCGCGCAGTGGTCCACGACGTGCTCGCAGTTGTCCAGCACCACCAGCGCGTCGCGGTCGGCCAGGAACTCCGTGAGCACGGTCAGCAGCCCGCGCCCGGTCTGGTCGACCACGCCCAGCGCCTCCGCCACGGCGTGGGGGACCAGCGCCCGGTCGCGCAACGCCGCCAGCTCGACCAGCCACACCCCGTCCGACGGGTGCTCGCCGCGCGCCACCTGCACCGCGAGGCGCGTCTTGCCCACGCCGCCGACACCGATCAGCGTGACCAGCCGGTGCTGCCGGACCAGGTCCGCGAGCTGCGCGGTCTCCGGGCGGTCGACGAAGCCGGACCGGTCGGCCGGCAGGTTGCCGCGGACCGGCACCGGCGGGCGTTCGACCAGGTCGAGGCGGGGGTCGGCGGTCAGCACCGCCTGTTCGAGGTCGCGCAGCCGGGTACCGGGCTCGATGCCCAGCTCGTCGACCAGCACCCCGCGCGCCCGGTGGAACGCGGCCAGCGCCTCGGCCTGCCGCCCGCACCGGTAGAGCGCGATCATCAGCTGCTCCCACAGCCGTTCGCGGAACGGGTGCTGCTCGACCAGCGAACTCACCAGCGGCGCCACGGCGGCGTGCTCCCCGAGCGCGAGCGACGCGTCCATCAGGTCCTCGGTCGCGCCCAGCCGCAGCTCCGTGAGCCGCGCGGACTCGGTGCGCGCCCACTCGCCGGGCCGGCAGTCCACCAGCGGGTCGCCCGTCCACAACGCGAGGGCCTCGCGCAGCATCCGCGCGGACTCCGCCGGTTCGTCACTGCGCCGTGCTGCTGCGACGAGCGATTCGAACCGTGCGACGTCCACGTGGTCCGCGGACGCGTTGAACACGTAACCGGGCTCGCGGGTCGTGATCAGCTCGCCGAGCCCCGCGTCGCGGATCTGGCCGCGCAGCCGGGCGAGGAGGCTGTGCAGGGTCTTCGTGGCGGTCGCGGGCACCTCGTCGGACCAGAGCGCGTCGACGAGCGCGCTCCTCGGCACCGTTTCCCCGGGGTTGACGGCGAGGCGGGCCACGAGGGTCCGCTGTCCCGCGCTGCTGAGCTGCACTGCTCCGTTCGGACCGGTGAGTTCGAGCGGTCCGAGCAGCCGGATGATCACGTTTTTTCGTCCTGTCGTCAGCCCCGACAAAGACTGGAACCGCGCCAAGATATCCCAATGGAATTTGATGGGAGAATCAAAGCCCGAAGAGTTGTCGCTTACTCCGACCTGCGTGCCGTGCTCGCTGATCCGGCGACGTTCTCTTCCCGGGACATGTCAGGTCCGCAGCTCGCGGCCCTGGCGGCGATGTTGCCGCCGGAGCAGCGGCGATTGTTGGAACTGATGTCTTCGGTGAACACGGCGGACGGCGCGAAACACGCGCGAATTCGTGCGGTGGCGAACCAGAAATTCACTCCAACGGCCGTGCGCCACCTGGCTGGTGCAATTCGGGAACGGGTCCGCGGGTTGCTCGATTCGATTCCGGGCGAGGCGGACTTCGTCAGCGAGTTCGCCGCGCCCCTCACGCTGGGCGTCATCGGCGACCTGCTCGGCGTGCCCGAACGGGACTTCCCGCTGTTCCAAGAGTTCATGGCGCCCGTGCTGGACCTGACGAGCGGCGAGGAGGTGGACGAACGGGTCCTCGGCTCGTACTTCGCCGGGATGAACGAGTTCTGCGCCTACTTCGCCCGGTCGGAAGCGTTCCGCGGCGGGCAGCTCTCCGAACGGGAACGGCTGTCGCTCTGCCTCGCCGTCATCGTGGCCGGGACCGAGTCGACCACGAACCTGCTGGCCAGCATGCTGCTGCGGCTCGACGAGCGGGAACGCCGGCTCGACGGCGTGGTCGAGGAGGTGGTGCGGCTCGACGCGCCGTTCACCGGCTTCTTCCGCACCGCGACGTGCCCGGTGACGGTGGCGGGCGTGCGGATCGAGGAGGGCGAGCACCTCTTCCTCGACTACGCGGCGGGCAACCGCGACCCGCGCGTGTTCACCGGGGACTTCGACCCCGGCAGACCGTCGGTGCCGGCCCACCTGGGCTTCGGCCACGGGCCGCACTACTGCCTGGGCGCGGGCCTGGCCCGCCTGGAGGGCCGGATCGTCGCCGAAGAGCTGCTCGACCGCTCGTTCGAAGTGGCCGAGCAGCCCGGCGACGTGCGCTACCGCAGGCACCTGATCAGTCACGGGCCCGCGGCACTGCGGTTCAGACCAGGGCGGCGTCCAGCGTGATGTTCTCGACGGCCGCGAGCGCCTTGGAGACCGGGCAGTTCGCCTTGGCGCCCTCGGCGGCCGCGACGAAGTCCTCCTGGGACAGCCCCGGCACGCTGGCGCGCACCGTCAGGTGGATCCCGAGGATGCCCTGACCGGCCTGGAACTTCACCTCGGCCTTGGTGTCGATCGAGGTGGGCGGCGTGCCCGCACCGGTGAGGCCGTGCGAGAGCGCCATCGAGTAGCAGGCCGAGTGCGCGGCCGCGATGAGCTCCTCGGGGCTGGTCTTGCCCCCCGCCTCCTCGGCGCGCGCCTTCCAGTCGATGTCGAAGCTGCCGCTGTTGGAGGTGGAGAGGGCGACGTTGCCCTTGCCCTCGACGAGGGAACCTTCCCAGTGCGCGTTTGCCGTCTGAGTGATGGCCATGATCTCCGGGTCCTTGTCGAACGAGCTCGATCAGGTTGATGCGAGCGGCTGGGACCAGCCTGTCACGGGTGGGCCCGGAGATCACCTCGACGAGCCCGGGAAACACCGCGGAGAAGGGGGGCTTGGGGGGTCGTCCCCCAAAGTCATGGCGAAACGAAAAGGCCCGTGCTCTCCATGAGCACGGGCCTTCCCGAGTGGAGCGGATGACGAGACTCGAACTCGCGACCCTCACCTTGGCAAGGTGATGCGCTACCAACTGCGCTACATCCGCACTGCCTTACGGGAGAGAACTATACAACAGGCTCAGACGGCGTCTCGACCGGGGGGCTGCAAACCGGCCAGCAGTTGATCTACCTCGGACAACTGCTCCTTCGGCCACCGCCACTCCCACAGCGCCCGCACCTTGGCCAGCACGTCGACCGGCAGCCAGGCCGCCACCTCCTCGCGGAGGTCCCAGTCGTCGAACACGTGCTCGTAGAAGCTCACCAGCGCGGCGTTCTCCAGGAACTGCTCCGGCTGGTGGAAGCACCAGTGCGCGAAGCCGTACGCGCGGCGCAGCACGTCGTCGTCCTGCTCGCGGTGCGCCTCCTGGGCCAGCTGCGACAGCTCGGAGAAGAAGACGTGGCAGGACCACTCCTCGGTCTCGGCGACAGCACGGAGTTCCGGCACGAGTGCCGAGGCGCGTTCTCGCCAGTCCACCACGGGGCTGACGATAGTCGCTGGATCTTCTCCGGCCGACCGCCCGACGCCCACCTGTGACCGCTTCGTCACCGGATGCGTTGCGCTGAACAGACCACTACTAACGGATGGTCTTGTATATCGACCTGTTCTCATCCCGGGGCAGGTCTGGCCCCTTGTGGCATGTTGAAGCGCGTGATGGTCGACGAGAACGAGGTCGACCGGGACCTGCTCGCCAGGGTGCGCGAGGGAGACGACTCGGCCTACGGCGAACTGTTCTCCCGGCATGCGGACGCGATTCGCCGTTTTTCTCTCAGGCACGTGCGGGAGGCCGCCGAGGCGGACGACCTCACCGCGGAGGCGTTCTTCCGCATGCTGCAGGCGATCCGCCGCGGCAGTGGTCCCACCGACCACGTGCGCACCTACCTGCTGACCGTCGCCCGCCGCGTCGCGTGGGAGTGGAGCGGCCGCCGCCGGGACGTGCCCGTCGAGGACGAGGAGCTGGGCCGGCGCGTCGAGCCGGTCAGCGACAACGCGAACCGCCGGGTCGAGCACAACCTGATCACCCGCGCCTTCTCGAGCCTGCCCGAGCGGTGGCGTGTCGTGCTGTGGCGCGTCGAGGTGGAGGGCGAACGCCCCGCCACGGTGGCACCGCACTTCGGACTCTCGCCCAACGCCATGTCGGCGTTGGCCCGCCGTGCGCGCGAGGGGCTGCGTGCGGCGTACCTGCAAGCTCACCTCGCGGCCGACGACGGGCGTTCGTCGTGCGCGGCGATCCGGGCGAAGCTCGGCACCTACACCGCGGGCGGGGTCCAGGGCGTCGAGGAACGCCGGATCGGCGCGCACCTCGACACCTGCTCGTCCTGCTCGCAGCTGCACGCCGAGCTGAACGAGGTCTGCGCGACGCTGCGGGCCAACGCGGCGTTCCTGGTCGTGCCGGCCGGGCTCGGGCTCGCGTTCGCCGGGAACGTGTTCCTCACCAAGGTCAAGCTGGCGTTCGCGGCGGCGAGCGTCGCGACGGTCGGCCTGGTCGGGACGATGGCGGCGGTGTTCACCGCCGGGCCGGGGACCGCGGTGCTGGAGCCGGACCAGAACCCGGCGGTGGTCGCGCTGAACACGTCGTCGGGGACGTCGAGCTCCGGCCGTGCCGAGGAGTTCGCGGTCGTCCCGCCGCCGCAGCCCCAGCGGCAGCAGGAGGGGCACGGGAACGTGGTCGCGCCCGCCGGCCAGCCGCGGCAGGAGACCGGGCGCAGGACGACGTCGTCCGCCGCGCAGCCGACCTCCGAGCAGCACGAGGAACCGCCGGTCGAGCGGTCCGAGAAGGTCGTGGAGACGCCCTCCTCCTCCGCCCAGCCCACGGTCGTCACGACGTCGCGGGACATCAACTCGCTGAACACGCAGGCCACCACGTCCGGCTCGTCGCCCCCGCCGTCGAAGCCGTGCTCCACGCCGTGGACCACCGAGACGACCGCCACGCTCTACCCCACGGAACCCGTCCAGAACTGACGGTGACGATCAAGGCCGGGCGAGTTCACCCACAAGGCTCGGCCTGCGCCAGGTACGGTTTGTCCAAGACCGACCGAGCGTGGGAGACGGGGACATGACACGGCTGGTGCGCGGTGCGGACGGGCGGATGTGGACGGTCCACAGCCGCGTCGAGTGGCGCAACCCGGTGCTTTCCGACGACTTCGAGCACGACGTCAGCGGTGGTGCGCTGCCCGGCATCATGATGGCGGGCATGCTGGTCGTGATGGTGGTCGTGCTGATCGCCTGGACACCCGCCCAGGTCGTCATCCCCGCGTGGCTGATCCTCGCGCTGATCTTCCTCTTCCTGTTCTTCCCGGTCCGCTGGGCGCTGCGCCGCCCGCACACGCTGGTCGCGGAGAGCAAGGCCACGGCCGACGAGCTGCCGCCCGAACGGTGGATCGGCCAGGTCCGGGGTCCCCTCGCGGTGCGCCAGGAGGCGTCGCGGGTCGCCAGGACGATCGAGATGCACTCGCTGCCCGACGTCGAAGGCCCGTTGCAACCCGTCGACTGATGCGACACTGGACCGGTGCCCGAGCTACCCGAGGTAGAAGCACTGGTCCACCACCTGCGCGAGAACGCGGTGGGCCGTGCCGTGCACCGCGTCGACGTCGCCTCGCTGCAGGTGCTCAAGACGTTCGACCCGCCGTGGACCGCGCTGCACGGCCAGGAGGTCGTCGCCGCGCACCGGCACGGCAAGCACCTCGACCTGGAGGTCGCCGACGGCCTGCACCTGGTCGTCCACCTCGCCCGCGCCGGCTGGCTGCGCTGGGCGGACACCATGGCCGCACCGCCGCCCAAGCAGGGCCGCGGCCCGCTCGCGTTGCGCGTGCACCTCGGCCCGCCCGGCCAGGGCCCCGGCTTCGACCTGACCGAGGCCGGCACGAAGAAGGGGCTCGCGGCGTGGATCGTCCGCGACCCGCTGACCATCGCGAGCATCGCGCGGCTGGGCCCCGACGCGCTGGGGATCACCCGCACGCAGCTCGAGGACCTGTTCGCCAAGCGCACCGAGCGGCTCAAGACGTCGCTCACGGACCAGACCCTGATCGCGGGCATCGGCAACGCCTACTCCGACGAGATCATGCACATGGCCCGGCTCTCGCCGTATGCGACGACGGGCAAGCTAGACGAGGAGCAGCTCGACCGGTTGCACGAGGCCATGCTCACCACGCTGACGGACGCCGTCGCACGGTCCGTGGGGCAGGACGCCGCACGGCTGAAGGGCGAGAAGCGGTCGGGGTTGCGGGTGCACGCGCGCACCGGGCTGCCGTGTCCCGTGTGCGGCGACACGGTTCGTGAGGTGTCGTTCGCGGACAAGGCGTTCCAGTACTGCCCGACGTGCCAGACCGGCGGCAAGCCGCTGGCCGACCGCCGGTTGTCGCGCCTGCTCAAGTGACGATCAGGACCTCCAGGGTGCGGGGGCCGTGCACGCCCTCCACCCGGTTGAGCTCGATGTCGCTCGTCGCCGACGGGCCGCTGATGAACGTCAGCGGACGCGTCGGTTCCAATCGCTGCAACGCTTCCGGCACCGACGCGGCGATCTGGTCCCGGCGCACCACGCACAGGTGGTGGTCGGGTAGCAGGGTGAGCGCGCGCCGGCCCTGGGCCACGCCGCCGTCCAGCACGATCGTGCCGGTGTCCGCGATCGCCGCGGCACACCCGGTCAGCACGCCGTCGGACCGGTCCAGCTCGTCGATCGTGAGCGGTTCGCGCAACCACGTGACGCCGTCGACGAGCCACTCCGCCGGAACGTCCTGCGGCACGACGATCCGCTTGCCCCGGAGGCGGTCGAGGACCGCGGGCACGTCCGTGACCGTGTGCACGATCGCGCGGTAGTCCGCGACCCGTTCGGCGAACAGCTCGACGTCACCGGACCCCTCGCGGTGGTAGCCGCGGACGACCGGTGCCGCCGGCGGGACGCGTGCACCCCGGATGCGGGCCAGGATCTCTTCTTTGGCGCTAGCCACGGTTGTTCCTCCACCAGGCGCGGAACGACTCGGCGGGCGGCGCGGGCACGTCGCGCGACGACGTCCACCTCGAGCCCGGCCACGGCAACGACGTGATGCGCCCGTCCTTCGCGAGGAAACGGGCCAGGGAACCGGCTTTCTGCGCCTTCTCGTAGCGGGAGGCGTCCTGGAACACCCACGCGGCGGCCGCCATCGCGATCGACTCCGCGGTGCGCCCCTTGGCTTCCACTGCTTCGGCGCGCAGGTGCGTGAGGACCGACGGGATGTCGATCCGCACCGGGCAGACCTCGAAGCACGCGCCGCACAGCGACGAGGCGAAGGGGAGCGAGGCCGCCTGCGGGTCGTGCATGTCGCCGACCAGCTGCGGCGTCAGGATCGCGCCGATCGGGCCGGGGTAGACCGAGCCGTACGACTGGCCGCCGGTGCGTTCGTAGACCGGGCACACGTTGAGGCACGCACTGCACCGGATGCAGCGGAGTGCCTGGCGCCCCACGGAGTCCTGCAGCGTCGCGGTGCGGCCGTTGTCGATCAGCACGAGGTGGAACCGCTGCGGGCCGTCGCCGGGGGTCACACCGGTCCAGACGCTCGTGTACGGGTTCATGCGTTCCGCGGTCGAGGAGCGCGGCAGCAGTTGCAGGAAGACTTCGAGGTCCTGCCACGTGGGCACGAGCTTCTCGATGCCCATCACCGTGATCAGGGTGTCCGGCAGCGTCAGGCACATGCGGCCGTTGCCCTCGGACTCCAGCACCACGATCGACCCGGTGTCGGCGACGGCGAAGTTCGCGCCGGAGATCGCGACCTTCGTGGAGAGGAACTTCTGCCGCAGGTAGGTGCGGGCCGCCTCGGCGAGGTCGGCCGGTTCGTCGGACACCTCGACACCCATGCGGCGCTGGAAGATCTCGCGGATCTCCGAGCGGTTGCGGTGGATCGCGGGCACCAGGATGTGCGACGGCCGGTCCTCGCCGAGCTGCACGATCAGCTCGGCGAGGTCGGTCTCGATCGCCTGCACGCCACCGGCTTCGAGGGCCTCGTTCAGCCCGATCTCGGCCGTGGCCATGGACTTGACCTTGACGACCTCCGAGGTGTTCTCGGCCTTGCAGAGGCCGAGGACGATCCGGTTCGCCTCCTCGGCGTCGCGCGCCCAGTGGACGACGCCGCCCCTGGCCGTGACCGACTCCTCGAGTTGCAGCAGGAGCGTGTCGAGGCGGGCCAGGACGTCGTTCTTGATCTGCTCGCCGGCGACCCGCAGCTGCTCCCAGTCGGTCATCTCGGCGACCGCCGCCGCCCGGCGACCGCGGATCGTGCCGGTGGCCTTGCGCAGGTTCTGCCGCAGTTGGGTGTCGGCGAGCGCCTCGTGGGCGGCCTTCGGGAACGTCGGGCTGCCCAGCCACGTCACGGGGTTGCGCGCCACGGGTCCTCCTCCGTCGAAGCCAGGATCTCGGCCAGGTGCACCGGCCGCACACCCGCGCGCAGCCGCGAGAGGCCGCCGCCGATGTGCATGAGGCACGAGTTGTCGCCCGCACACAGCACCTCCGCGCCGGTGGAGAGCACGCACGTCATCTTGTCCGCGAGCATCGCCGTGGACGTCTCGGCGTTCTTCACCGCGAACGTGCCGCCGAAGCCGCAGCAGTGCGTCGAGTCCGGCAGCTCCACCAGATCGAGTGCCTTCACGGCCCTGAGCAGCGCCAGCGGTTTGTCGCCGACGCCGAGCATGCGCAACGAGTGGCACGTGGGGTGGTAGGTGACGCGGTGGGGGAACCACGCTCCGACGTCCGTCACGCCGAGCACGTCCACGAGGAACTCGGCGAGCTCGAACGTGCGCGGCGGCGCCTCACCGAGCGTGGGGTGGATCTCCCTGACCATGCCCGCGCATGACCCGGATGGCGCAACCACGTGGTCGTAGTCCCGGAAGACGTCGGTGTACTTGCGGGCCAACGGCTTGGCCTGCTCCCGGTAGCCGGTGTTGAAGTGCATCTGGCCGCAGCACGTCTGGTCGAGGGGGAAGTCGACCTCGCAGCCGAGCCTCTCCAGCAGACGCACCACCGCACGAGCCGTCGACGGGAAGAACGTGTCGGTCAGGCAGGTCGCGAACAGGGCCACTTTCACCAGCACACCCTCTCCCCAAATTCATCGGATGTCTACCCGTGGCAGTGGACCGTCCGGGGGTACGGGAGGCGAGCCCCTTGCCAAGCAGGTCCACTCAGCAGAGCATGTGCGCTGTGGGCGACCTGTTGACCGAGCGCGCCGTGCTCGGTGTCATCGCGACCCTGGCCGTTCTGGGCCTCTTCGTGATGCTGTGCCGCGCTCGACGAGTCAGCACCTCCGCCGAGGATGCTGTGATGGACATGCTCGACCGCATGTCCAAGGCGTCGAGCGACCTCCGCGCGGGCCTGACCCAGGAGGCCGCCGACAAGGCGACACCCCACCTGCGCGAGATGCTGCGGTGCGTCGCGGTCGCCATCACCGACGAGGAGGGCACCGTCCTGTCGTGGGACGGCGGCGCCAACGACCACTGCGAGTATCTGAACGACACGGTGGCCCGGGCCATCACCAGCTGCCACAAGGAACACGTCGACCACCGCAAGCTCGGCTGCGAGCTCCAGGGCCCGTGCTCCCTGCACAGCGTCGTGGTCGTGCCGCTGGTCGTCGAGGGCAACGTCACCGGCACGCTGATCGTCGTCTACGGCGTGGCCTCGAAGCGCCAGGTCCGCATGGCCGAGGAAACGGCCCGCTTCGTCTCGACCCAGCTCGAGCTCGAGGTCGTCCAGAAGCAGCGGCAGGCCCTGGCCCAGGCCGAGGTGAAGGCGCTGCGCGCGCAGATCTCCCCGCACTTCGTCTACAACGCCCTGAACACCATCTCGTCGCTGATCCGCACCGACCCGGCGCACGCCCGCGAGCTGCTGCAGGAGTTCGCGGAGTTCACGCGCTACTCGTTCCGCACCGACGGCCTCTTCACGACCCTGGCCGACGAGCTGACGAACATCCACCGCTACCTGACCATCGAACAGGCGCGCTACGGCTCCCGGCTGAACGTCCGCCTGCGCATCGCCCCCGAGGTGCTCCAGGTCGTGCTCCCGTTCCTGGTGCTGCAACCGCTGGTCGAGAACGCGGTGCGGCACGGCCTGGCGAAGAAGCCGGGCGGCGGCATGCTCACGATCACCGCCGAGGACAACGGCAACGAGGCCCTGATCAGCGTCGAGGACGACGGCGTCGGCATGGACCCCGAGCGCCTCGACGACATCAAGGACGCGCACCAGACCGGCGCGCACGTCGGCATCGGCAACATCAACGACCGCATGCGGACCGTGTTCGGCGCCGAGTACGCACTCGTGGTGGAGACGGCGCCCAACGCAGGCACGAAGGTGATCCTGAACGTGCCGAAGTTCGCGCGGAACGTGCTGCCGAACCTGAACATCGGGACGCAGCTGACGGACGAGCCGATGACGAACGAGCAGCCGGCGATCCGGGCCTGACCGAACCCCTCCGCAGGCCCCGGACGTGTGGTTTCACCTCACCTCGGAACGGCAACGCGCGCCTGTGCAATCCCAACCTGAGTCGCGAGTCAACTTGCGTGCGCAACCATGGCTCAACCCGTGTGAGCAAGCTGCCGATTGTGGTGGTGACCAAGCAGGAGCCGGTGCTTGAAACACCAGGTGCCGGCCGCGAGTGAGGGCGAAGTCAATGCACGAACCACAGGCACCCGAACGTGTCCGCGTCTGCATCAAGTGCACCGCCAAAGGTCTTTCCAGCTGCAAGTGCTGAGCAACGCCGCCGTTCAGCGCGCTGCCACCGCCAGGGTCGTGATCAGCACGACGGCGCAGACCCCCCAGCTGACCCACATCCAGTAGATGTGCATCGGCGTGGGACCGGCGGCGTTTTGCCGGCCCCGGTCGTCCCACCACTCGACGTAGCGTTCCAGCCAGCGGATCGGGTTGAACGTCACCTGCCGAACCATACGTGTCCAAGGTCACGCGGGAGCAACCTCGGACCATCTCGACCCCGCGTGACCGCGAAACGCACGTACTGTCGAGCACATGAGCGTCACGGACAAGATCGCGGCCCGTCTTCCGAGGGTCATGGACCGGGGCGAGCGGCCGCCGGTCGTCGCCGCGGTGCGGTTGCACGGGGTCATCACCCCGCAGTCCTCGCCGGTCGCCCGCAACACGATCAACCTCCAGAACGTCGAGTCGGCGATCAACCGCGCGTTCGACAACGAGCGGCTGATCGCCGTGGCTCTGCTCATCAACTCGCCCGGTGGCGCGCCCACGCAGTCGGCGCTCATCGCCGAGCGGATCCGGGAGCTCGCCACCAAGAAGCACGTGCCGGTGCTCGCGTTCTGCGAGGACGTGGCGGCCTCGGGTGGTTACTGGCTGGCGTGCGCGGGTGACGAGATCTACGCGCACGGCACGAGTCTCGTGGGGTCCATCGGTGTGGTGAGCGCCGGGTTCGGGCTCAACGGCCTGCTGGACAAGGCGGGCGTCGAACGCCGCGTCTACACGGCCGGGGAGAACAAGGTGCGGCTCGACCCGTTCCAGGCCGAGAAGCCCGAGGACGTCGAGTGGCTCAAGGGGCTGCACGCCGACCTGCACGAGCAGTTCAAGGAGTGGGTCACCGAACGCCGCGGCGCCAAGCTCAAGGACGGCACCGACCTCTTCAGCGGTGAGGTGTGGACCGGCAGCAAGGCCGTGGAACTCGGTCTGGTGGACGGCATCGGGACGATCCGCAGCGTCATCGCGAAGCGGTTCCCGGACGCGGAGCTGACGGTCGCGGAGCCGCGCAAGCCGTTGCTGGCGAAGCTCGGCCTGGCAAGTACTTCCACCCGATCGGGCGATCTCGTGGCACAGGTGCTGGCGAGCGTCGAGGAACGTGCTCGCTGGTCCCGATTCGGGCTGTGAGCATCAGTTCGGTTTCGCAGGGCGTGTCGAGCCCTGCCCCGGCGTAGACACGACCGCACATTGGTGGGCAAGATGCCCGACACAGTGAGTACCCAAGACAACGCCGGTCTCCTCGTCCTCGCAGTCGATGACGAGGCTCCCGGCCTGAGCGAGATCAAGTTCCTGCTCGAGAGCAGCCCTCACATCCGGCGCGTCCTCACGGCCTTCGACGCCGCCGAGGCGCTGCGCATCCTGAGGGGTGACTACGAGCAGGAGGTCATGGCGAGGACCAAGGCCGGCCTGCCGCCGGTCGACGCGGTGTTCGCCGACATCAACATGCCCGGCCTGTCCGGCATGGATCTCGCACGGGTGCTCAGCGCCTTCCGCTACCCGCCCGCGCTCGTCTTCGTGACGGGCGTGGAGGAACGCGACGCGCTCGTCACGGCGTTCGACGTCGGCGCGCTCGACTTCATCAACAAGCCGATCAACGAGGAGCGCGTCCTCAAGGCGATCTCGCGGGTCGCGGACCGGGTGGGGCGCACGGCGGCACCGGCCGCCCAGAGCGCGGCCACCGCGCAGAACCCCGCCGAACCGACCGACGACGAGGTCATCCCCGTCGAGCTCGGCGGCACCATCAAGCTCGTGCCGCGCGCGACCGTGCGGTACGTCGAGGCGCAGGGCGACTACGCCCGCCTGCACACCCAGGACGGCAGCCACCTCGTGCGCATCCCGCTCGCCCAGCTCGAGGAGCGGTGGGCCAACGCGGGGTTCGTGCGCATCCACCGCTCGTACCTGGTCGCGCTGCCTTTGGTGAGCGAGCTGCGGATGACGGCGAACGGCTACGCGGTCGTCATCGGCACCGGTGAGGGCGCGAAGGAACTCCCGGTGAGCCGCCGGCACACCAAGGAGCTCAAGGAACGGATCGTGCGACCGCCGAAGAGCGGCTGGTGAGCAGGCACGACGCGGGAAAGCCCGAGCAGGCCGCCCGCGAGGCCTGGCTCGGTGAGCAGGCGCGCAAGCCGCGCAGGCGCAGGGTCGTGCTCGCCGACTCCACCAAGACGCGCGGCAAGGCGCTGCGCACGATCATCGAGCTGGAGGAGCAGACCAGCGTCGGCGAGAAGCTGGTCCGCGACCTCATCCGGCAGCAGCTGAGGTCCGCGTTCGGGCTCGCGTTCGCGGTCCTGATCGGGATGTGCCTGCTGCCGATCGCCTTCTTCGCGTTCCCCGAGATCGGGGACCTGCTGGTGCTCGGCATCCCCGTCCCCTGGCTCGTGCTCGGTCTCGCGCCGTTCCCCGTCCTCTACTGCGTCGGGTGGGTGTTCCGCAGACAGGCCGAGAGGCACGAGCGCGACTTCGTGAACATGGTCGACCGCTGACGTGAACGCCACCATCTGGAGCCTCAGCGCCATCGTGCTCGTCGCGGGCGTGACGTTCCTGCTCGGGTACGTCGGGTCCCGCAAGGCCAACACCACGCCGGACTTCCTGGTGGCGCGCAGGGCGATCCCCGCCAGCCGCAACGCCGCCGCGATCTCCGGCGAGTACCTGTCCGCCGCGTCGTTCCTCGGCGTGGCCGGGCTCGTGCTCAAGGACGGCGTCGACGCGCTCTGGTACCCGGTCGGCTTCACCGCCGGCTACCTCGCGCTGCTGCTGTTCGTGGCCGCGCCGCTGCGCCGGTCCGGCGCGTACACGCTGCCTGACTTCGCCGAGGCGCGGCTGGGGTCGGTGAACGTGCGGCACTTCAGCACGTTCTTCGTGGTCTGCATCGGCGTGCTGTACCTGGTGCCGCAGCTGCAGTCCGCGGGCCTCACGCTGACCACCATCACCGGGCTGCCCGCGGAGCTCGGCGGCCTGATCGTCACGGCCATCGTGGTGGTCAACGTGCTCGGCGGCGGCATGCGGGCGATCACGCTCGTGCAGGCGTTCCAGTACTGGGGCAAGCTCTTCGCGATCGCCGCGCCCACGTTCGTGCTCTTCGTCGTGTTCCTCGCCTCGCCCGACCGCGGCACGCAGCCGATCAGCGAGAACGGCGCGGTCCGGTTCCCGGAGGCCGCGAAGATCACCGTGGCCGAGCAGCTCGTCAAGGTCCGCGTCGACGAGCCGCTGATGCTGCGGGCGGACGGCAGGATCGACGGCGCCGACGTCGACGGCCCGGTGTACTGGACCCGCGGTCTCTACGAGGTGGCTCCCGGCACCGTCCTGGAGTTCGACGCGGGCAGCCCGGTGCCGGTGGTCGAGGGGTCGCCGACGACGAACTTCGACTGGACGCACCCGCAGACCGGCGGCCTGTCCGAGCTGATCAGGACGTACTCGCTGATCTTCGCGACGTTCCTCGGCACGATGGGCCTGCCGCACGTCCTGGTGCGCTTCTACACCAACCCGGACGGCAAGGCGGCCCGCCGCACGGCGCTGCACGTGCTCTACCTGCTCGGGCTCTTCTACCTCTTCCCGACGGTGCTCGGCGTGCTGTCCCGGCTCTACCTGCCGCAGCTGCTCGTGAACGGCAAGACCGACGTGGCGGTGCTGATGCTGCCGGAGACGATGCTGCCGAACCTGGGCGGCCAGATCCTCGGCGCGATCGTCGCCGCCGGTGCGTTCGCGGCGTTCCTGTCGACCTCGTCGGGCCTCGTGGTGTCGGTCGCCGGGGTGGTCTCGACGGACATCCTGCCGGGCAAGGTCCGCGACTTCCGGTGGGCGACCGCGTTTACCGGCATCGTCGCGATCTGCCTCGCCACGGTGCTCCCGCGCTCCGACGCGTCGCTGACGGTGGCGATGTCCTTCGCGCTGGCCGCGTCGACGTTCTGCCCGCTCCTGGTCCTCGGGATCTGGTGGCGCGGGCTCACGTGGGTGGGCGCGGTGTGCGGGCTCGTGGTCGGCGGCGGCCTGGTCA
This sequence comes from Lentzea sp. NPDC060358, assembly GCF_042725365.1. NCBI lineage: Bacteria > Bacillati > Actinomycetota > Actinomycetes > Pseudonocardiales > Pseudonocardiaceae > Lentzea > Lentzea sp. NPDC060358. Next base: position 52,031 of record NZ_JBHXCW010000003.1, read on the forward strand.
TCACGGCCCAGGCCGTGAGCGTCGTCAGCTCCTTCACGGGCCGCTGGGCGCCCGCGTTCATCACCCAGCCGGCGCTGATCACGGTGCCGCTGGCGTTCGCGACGATGATCGTCGTCAGCAAGGCGACCCCCCGGCGCGTGCCCGCGGACGTCAGCCAGATCCTGCTGCGCCTGCACGCCCCCGACCCCCTCGGCTTCATCCGCGACCGCGACATCGCCCGGTTCGGGACCGCCGAGGAGAAGGCCCGCATGGCCGAGGACAAGCGCAGGGGAACCGATCGCGCACGGTGAGTTAGCACCGTTTCAAATGGGTGAAAACGGTCACTCGAATCGGTGAACGGTGAATCTGGTCACCCAGAGTGCTGTTCGTCTACGCATACCGACCGTTCGTCGCATCACCCGACTGCTGAGCGCAACGGCCCGAACGGACTCTTACCTGAGTGACTCAAGTCTCCATACGGTTCTCGACCAAGAACGGACCGCACCAGGAGGCATTACGTGCACGTCACGTTGCTGACACCTACGACGAGTACCGCGAGGAGGGGCCTGTGAGCAGCGTTGAACACACCCCGTCCGAGTCGGCCCCGGACGCACAACGGTGGGCCGACGTCCAAGCAAGTGACGACTTCACCGAGCTGAAGCGCCGGCTCCGCAGGTTCGTCTTCCCCGTCTCCGGCCTCTTCCTCGCGTGGTACCTGCTGTACGTGCTGCTCGCGGACTACGCGCACGACTTCATGTCCACCAAGGTGTTCGGCAACATCAACGTCGGGCTCATCTTCGGCCTGCTGCAGTTCGTGTCGACGTTCCTCATCACGACGCTGTACGTGCGGCACGCGAACAAGAACCTCGACCCGCTCGCGGAGAAGCTCCGCAACGAGATCGAGGGAGACGGCAAGTGAACGAGTCCAGCCCGATCCTCAACATCAGCATCTTCGGTGTCTTCGTCCTGATCACGCTCGTCGTGGTCGTCCGGGCGAGCCGCAACACCAAGACCGCTGCCGACTACCTCGCCGCCGGCCGCGCCTTCACGGGCCCGCAGAACGGCATCGCGATCGCCGGCGACTACCTGTCGGCCGCGTCGTTCCTCGGCATCGCGGGCGCCATCGCCCTCAACGGCTACGACGGCTTCCTGTACTCGATCGGCTTCCTGGTGGCGTGGCTCGTCGCGCTGCTCCTGGTCGCGGAGCTGCTGCGCAACACCGGCAAGTACACGATGGGCGACGTGCTGAGCTTCCGGATGCGCCAGCGCCCGGTCCGCGCGGCCGCCGCCACGTCGACGATGGCGGTCTCGTTCTTCTACCTGCTGGCCCAGATGGCCGGTGCGGGCGGCCTCGTCGCCCTGCTGCTCGGCATCACCGGCACCGGCGGCCAGGCCCTGGTCATCGCCGTCGTCGGCGCCCTGATGATCGCCTACGTCCTCATCGGCGGCATGAAGGGCACCACCTGGGTGCAGATCATCAAGGCCGTCCTGCTGATCGCCGGTGCGGGCATCATGACCGTCTGGGTGCTCGGCAAGTACGGCTTCAACCTCTCGTCCCTGCTCGGTGCCGCGGTCGACGCCGCCCCGAAGGCGGGCGAGAAGCTGCTCGGCCCCGGCCTGCAGTACGGCAAGACCGGCACCAGCAAGCTGGACTTCCTCTCGCTGGCGCTCGCCCTGGTGCTCGGCACCGCGGGCCTGCCGCACATCCTGATGCGCTTCTACACCGTGCCGACGGCGAAGGAAGCCCGTCGCTCGGTCGTGTGGGCGATCTGGCTGATCGGCATCTTCTACCTGTTCACCCTGGTCCTGGGCTACGGCGCCGGCGCGCTCGTGGGTCCGGACAAGATCAACGCGGCTCCCGGCAAGGCCAACTCGGCCGCCCCGCTGCTCGCGCTGGAACTGGGTGGCCCGATCCTGCTCGGCCTGATCGCGGCCGTCGCCTTCGCGACGATCCTCGCGGTCGTGGCCGGTCTGACGATCACGGCGTCGGCGTCGTTCGCGCACGACATCTACGCCAACATCATCAAGAAGGGCAAGGAGAACGGGAACGGCGACGCCGAGGACAAGACCGACGAGGTCAAGGTCGCCCGCATCACCGCGATCGTCATCGGCCTGGTCTCGATCGGCGGCGGTATCATCGCCAACGGCCAGAACATCGCGTTCCTCGTGGCACTGGCCTTCGCGGTCGCGGCCTCGGCGAACCTGCCGACGATCCTGTACTCGCTGTTCTGGAAGCGCTTCAACACCTCGGGCGCGCTGTGGAGCATCTACGGCGGCCTGCTCGTGACGATCACCCTGATCATCCTGTCGCCGGCCGTCTCCGGCACGCCGACCTCGATGTTCAAGAACGCCGACTTCGACCTGTTCCCGCTGTCGAACCCCGGCATCGTCTCGATCCCCGTCGCGTTCCTGCTGGGCTACATCGGCACGATCCTCTCGAAGGACAAGGCCGACCCCGCCAAGCAGGCCGAGATGGAGGTCCGCTCCCTCACCGGTGCGGGCGCCGAGAAGGCGATCGCGCACTAGTCCGGAAAGCACGGAAACGGGCCGTCCCTCACGAGGGGCGGCCCGTTCTTCGTGCGTGCAACCCTGGTCGCGCCGCTCGCGTAATGAACGCGAAGGCGGCGAAGGCATGGGGGACCGGAGTGCGACGGGACGAGGAGTTCTCGGAGTTCTTCGCGAGCAGGTTCGACTGGGCCCGCCGCACGGCGTACGCGCTGTGCGGCGACTGGTCGGAGGCGGAAGAGCTCGCGCAGAACGCGTTCGTGAAGGCGTACGCGAAGTGGCCGGGCATCAGGCGGGAGACGGCGGAGGCCTACGTCCGCACCATCCTGACGCGTGCCTTCATCGACAGCAGGAGGCGCGGCCGCGACCGCGAACGCGCTGTCGCCGACCTGCCGGACCACGGCGTGGCCGGTGGTTTCACCGACCCCGACGCCCGGCTGAACGCGGCACTGCAGCAGGTGGGGCCGAAGCAGCGGGCGACGCTCGTGCTGCGGTTCGTGCACGACCTGTCCATCGAGCAGACGGCCGCTGAGCTGGGCTGTTCGGTCGGCAACGTCAAAAGTCAGACAGCCAGGGGTTTGGCGGCGCTCCGCGAGGCGTACGGCGAACCGATCAACTCGGAGAGTGCCCGATGAACATCGAAGACGAGCTGCGCGGAGCTCTCGACGTCTCCGCGCCACCACCCACGACCACGCTGGACGTGGTCCTGAAACGAGGACGGCGCCGCGTGCTCGCCCAGCGGGCGGGAGCGGTGCTCGGCGTGTTCGCGGTGGTCGCCGGGATCGGCGTCGGCGCCACCACGCTGAACCACGCCGCCCCGCCCACCCCGGCGGACGCACCGGACTACGGACCGGCCACCGTGGAGCACGCGCTGGGGTGGCCGCGGGTCGACACGCCGCCGCGGGTCCCGTACAGGACGTGGTCGCCCGCGGCCAGTGCGGCTCCACCGGCGGGCCGGCCCGTGGTCGACATCCCGCTGTGCGACATCACGCCGTCGCTGCGACCGGAGAACCTGGACCTGGGCGCGGTGGTGTTCGAGCCCGAACCGGTCGCCGCCTGGCTCGACCAGGCGCGCAAGGCGCTGCCCGAGGTCACCATCGGCGCCGCGACGCCGAACAGGTACCACACCGCCTACGAGGCCGACGTGTCCGACTCCCGCGGAACCGGCAGCATCCGGATCACCGCGGGCAGGTTCGCCGGCGACCCGCGGGTGGCCGCCGACGCGGCGCTGTGGGAGACCGGTGACTGCCGGCCGGCCCAGCGGCTCGAGCTCGCCGGCTCGGTCGTGCAGCTGCACGGCGTCCGGCCGTTCGAACCGTTCCAGTCGCTGGTGCAGGCGTTGCGGGTGTACCGGAGCGACAACACGCTGCTGCAGGTCGAACTGCGCAACTTCGGCAGCCCCGACTACGTGGCCGACGACCCGAAGAACCCCGGTGCGCCCCGCCGCACCGGCCAGGGGCGTCCGACGCTGCCGCTGTCCGACGAGCAGTTCTCGAGGCTCGGTCCCGTCTTCGCGGAGGTGGGCTGAGGTGACCCGTGCCGGAGGTTCACGTCGGTGCAACCTCCGGCATGGGACCATTCGGGGGTGACTGTTCCAAGCGTGGAGATCGCCGACGTCCCCGCCGTGCTGCCCGAGGGCGCCGTCCTGCTGGACGTGCGCGAGCAGGACGAGTGGGACGCGGGCCATGCGCCCGGCGCGCTGCACATCCCGATGAGCGAGATCGCGGGCCGGCTCGGCGAGGTGCCGAACGACGTGCAGCTCTACGTCGTGTGCCGTGCCGGCGGCCGCTCCGCCCGCGTGACCCAGTACCTCAACCAGAACGGCTGGGAGGCCGTCAACGTCGAGGGCGGCATGCAGCACTGGGACGCCGCGGGCCGGCCGCTCGAGGGCGGCACCGGCGGCGCCGACCCCGAGGTCATCTGACCGTGCAGCCGCTGCAGCCGATGCGCGTGGACTGGGTGGCGACCCCGCCGCCCGGTGCGTACCCGCAGCCGCGGAACCGGACGCAGCGGCTGCGCTACGGCGGCCCGCCGAACTACCCGGTCCCGCCGCGCTGGGGCTTCCCGCTGCTCGCGTGGCGCTGGCCGACCGCGGTGCCCGGCACCGTCGAACAGGCCGACTCGGTCGACGGCGTGCGCCGCCTGGGCCGCACCGCGCAGAACTCGCTGTGGCTGCTCGGCTTCGTGGCCGTGTGGGGCGCGTTCTCGGAGATCTGGCGCTACGTGCTGGTCGCCCTGAGCCGCTTCGGCGCGCTGTCGGCCGGCGTGGTGAGCGCGTCGGACGCGCTGGTCGTGTCGTCCTCGGCGATCACCATCACGGGCTGCGCGCTGTCGCTGGTCCTGATGCTGCTGTGGGTGCGCCGCACCCGCAACGTCGCCGCGACCCTCGCGGGCTACGGCCCGTCCCGCTCCGACACCGAGGCCCTGGTGGGCCTGGTCGTGCCCGGCATGAACCTCGTCGTCCCCGGCTCGGTGCTGGCCGAGCTGGAACACGCGGTCGCCCGCCGCCCGGCCACCGAACGCCCCCGGCCGTCCAAGCTCCTGCGCTGGTGGTGGGGCCTGTGGGTGACCTCGGCGCTGCTGTTCGTGGTGCAGGTCCTGTGGTCGTTCCGCGACAGCACCCAGGCCCAGGCCGACGGGGTGCTGCTGCACGCGGTCAGCGACCTGGTCCTGGCCGCGGTCGCCGTCGTCACGGCCCTGGTGGTCCGCCGCATCACGACCCTGCTGCTGCCCGTCGACGCCGCCTCGGTGCGGCTGCTGCGGGTGGTCGAGGTGAAGGACGCCCCCGAGCCGCCGCTGCGCGCGGTGCGGGTTTCGGGGTCGCCCCGGTAGCTCGTCCGGTAGCTCGATCGCGTGAAAGATCGTGAGATTCTCACTTCGAGGATTTCCATCGTGATCATCGAGGCATGCGCAAGCGCCACCCGCCCTTCCGACGCCGCAAGCTGGCCAAGAAGCTCCGGAAACTGCGCCTGCACGCCCGGATGAACATCCAGGAGGCCGCGCAGGCCCTCGACAAGGACGTCCAGGCCCTCTACCGCATCGAGGCGGGCGAGACCCGGGTCGACGTGCACTTCGGGCGTTCGGTGATGGACGTCTACGACGCGTACGACCCCGACCTGCTGGACGAGATCCGCGATGCGGCCAGACGTGGCTGGTGGACACCCTTCGGCATCAAGGACCACGGCTATCTCGACGTCGAGACCGAGGCAGCGACGGTCCGGGAGTTCGCGCTGGCACTGATCCCGGGCCTGCTGCAGACGCCGGACTACATGCGCGCACTGTTCGCCACGCACGGGAACGCGGTCGAGAACCAGATCGAGGTCCGGCGCATCCGGCAGCGGCGGCTGACGAGCGAGGACACCCCGCTCTTCCTCCACGTGATCATCGATGAGCACGCGCTGCACAGGCTGGTGGGGGAACCCGAGATCATGCGGGGACAGCTCCGCCACCTCGTGGAGGCAGCCGCCCTGTCGACGGTGAAGATCCAGGTCCTCACCTCGACGCTGCACATCGCGATGGCCGGCTCGTTCATCATCCTGGACTTCCCCGATCCGGAGGATCCCGAGGTGTTCTACGTCGAGTACGGCACCGGGGGGTCGATCCACATCGAGGACTCCGAGCAGGTGCATGGAGCTAACCTGGTCTTCGAGCGACTGGCCGCGGAGGCGCTCAGCCCCGAGGAGTCGGTCGCACTGATCGAGCGGATCCTCGCCGAGTGAAAGCGGTGTCCACTGTGGACTTCTCTGGGGTGGAGTGGCGCAAGAGCAGCCGGAGCAGCGGTGGCAACAACTCCGCCTGCGTCGAGGTCGCGTTCGCGGGCTCCTCCGTCGGCGTGCGCGACTCCAAGAACCCGGACGGCGCGACGCTCGTGTTCTCGGCTGTTCAGTGGGCGTTCTTCCGGAGGGGCTTCCAGGCCTGACCCGCGGCTGCCAGGTTGGGGGGATGCGGACACTCGTCGGGGCCCTGGTGATCGCGTTGCTCGCACCAGGTGCCGCCCAAGCGCACCCCAGGACGTTCGACCTCCAGGCCCACCGCGGCGGCATCGGGCTGACGGTCGAGAGCACGCTCAAGGCGTTCGGCAAGGCGCTCGCGCTCGGCGTCACCACGCTGGAGCTCGACCTCCAGATCACCAGGGACGGCCGTGAGGTCATCACCCACGACCGCAAGACCAACCCGGCGAAGTGCCTCGACACGACGCCGGCGTTCGAAGGCGACCCGGAGTTCCCCTACGCCGGCAAGTACGTGAAGGACCTGACGTTCGCGCAGGTCCGCACGCTCGACTGCGGCAGCACGCGGTGGTCGCAGTACCCGGACCAGGAGCTGTCGCCGGGAGCCCGCATGCCCACGCTGGCCGAGCTGTTCGACCTGGTGCGCCAGCGGAGGGCGTGGGGTGTCCGGTTCAACGTCGAGACCAAGGTCGAGGCCGCCGCGCCGCACGAGACCGCGCCGCGCGAGCAGTTCGTGCAGCGGGCGGTCGGGGAGATCCGGCGGTCCGGGTTCCTGCGCAACGTGACGATCCAGTCGTTCGACTGGGGCACGCTGATGCGCCTGCGCCAGGTCGAGCCGCGGATCCCGCTGGTGGCGCTGACCCAGCCGGAGATGCTCCAGCCCGGGTCGCCGTGGACCGGCGGGCTCGAGCTCGCCGACTTCGGCGGCAGCGTGGCGAAGGCCGTGAAGTCGTTCGGCGCCAGGGCGTTGTCGCCGGTGCACACGATGACCACGAAGGACCTGGTCGCCGACGCCCACCGGCAGGGGCTCGCCGTCGTGCCGTGGACCGTGGACGAGGTGCCGCGGATGCACGAGGTGATCGACACCGGGGTCGACGGCCTGATCACCGACTACCCGGACCGGCTGCGCACCGTCCTGCGGGAACGCGGGTTCGCGCTCCCGAAGCGCTACCCCTAGTCGCTGCCCAGCGGCAGCGAGTGCAGGCCGCGGATCACGAACTCCGCGCGGCGGCCGGGTTCCTCGGCCAGCACGGCGCCGGGGAGCTTGCGGTGCAGCGACGACAGCGCGGCCTCCACCTCGATGCGGGCCAGCGGGGCGCCGAGGCAGTAGTGGATGCCCATGCCGAAGCCGAGGTGCTGGTTCTTCTCGCGGCCGATGTCGAGGACGTCCGGGTTCTCGAAGACCAGCGGGTCGCGGGCGGCGGCGCCGAGCAGGGCGGCGATCTTCTCGCCCGGCTCGACGACGTGGCCCGCGATCTCGACGCGTTCGGTGGCGGTGCGTTCGAAGAGCTGCAACGGCGAGTCGTAGCGGATCAGTTCCTCGACGGCCGTCGGCATCAGTTCGGGGGAGAGGCGCTCCCACTGCGAGCGGTGCTGCATGAGCGCGTAGACGCCGTTGCCGATGACGTTGACCGTGGCCTCGTGGCCTGCCATCAGCAGCAGCACGGCTGTGGCGACGAGTTCGTCCTCGGTGAGTCTGGCGCCGTCCGTGTCGGTCACGGCGACGAGGTCGGAGACCAGGTCCGTGCCGGGCGAGACGCGGCGCAGCGCGACCAGTTCGCGCAGGTAGGCGACGAACTCCGCGGCGGCCTGCTCGGCCTTGGCCTGCTGCTCGGCGGGCAGGCCGTACTCGTACATCTTCACGATGGCGTTCGACCACGGTTGCAGCAGGTGGCGGTCGGGGCCGGGCACGCCCAGCAGCTCCGCGATCACCTCGACCGGCAGCGGCGCGGCGACGTGGGCGAGCAGGTCCGCGCTGCCCCCGTCCTTGATGTCCGCGACCAGGTCGTCGACCAGGCGGTCGGCGAGGTCGGCCACCCACGGGCGCAGGCGTTCGACGTGGCCGCGGCCGAACGCGGCGGCGACCAGGCGGCGCAGGCGGGTGTGCGTGGGCGGTTCGTTCTCCAGCAGCGAGTTGCGGTGCAGGAGGTTGAACGCCATGAACTGCTCGACCGGCTTCACGTCCGACCAGATCCGGCCGAGCGAGCGGTGGCGCAGGACCGCGGAGCACGCGGCGTGCGAGACGGCGACGGCGACGCCCATCTGCTCGTGGTGGTGCACCTCACCGGCTTCGCGCAGGGCCGCGAAGGCCGGGTACGGGTCGGCGATGAACGCGGGATCGCGCTGGTCGAACGTCACAAGGCGGGACGGTAAGTCGCGATCCGCGTTTCGTCCACGTCAATTTGATTGATGACTCAAATTGTTGCGCGGCAACTATCGTTCGGAGTCGTGCAGCTGCCTTCGATCGTCGCGCACCGCGGCGCCTCCATCGACCGGCCCGAACACACGATCGGGGCATACGAACTCGCCCTGAAAGAGGGAGCGGACGGACTGGAGTGCGACATCCGCCTATCACGTGACGGCGAGATCGTGTGTGTGCACGACCGCACGCTCACGCGCACGTCCAACGGCCGTGGCACGGTCAGCGCGCTCTCGCTCGAAGAACTCCGCAAGCACGATTACGGCAGCTGGCACCGCCACGGCCAGAAGGCCGGCCTGCTGGTGCTCGACGACCTGCTGGACCTGGTCAAGGGCACGAACGTGCAGCTCTTCGTCGAGACCAAGCACCCCGTCCGGTACCGCAACGAGGTCGAACGCAAGCTCGTCGAGGCGCTGGAGAGGCACCGGCTCGACAGCCAGATCGTCATGATGTCGTTCTCGCCGACGGCCGTGAAGGCGTTCCGGGACCAGGCGCCGGACATCCGCACGGTGCTGCTGCTCGACCGCCTCGGCCGGTACCGCGGCGGCGCGCTGCCGTCGTTCGCCGACTACACCGGGCCCGGTGTGCACGCGCTGCGCGCCGACCCCGGTTACGTCGATCGGGCGAGGCGCGCGGGCCACGAAACGTACGTGTGGACGGTGGACCGGGCCGAGGACGTCGCCTTGTGCCGTGACCTGGGTGTCCGCTACCTCGCGACGAACGCCCCGGCGAACACCCGCCGCCTGCTGACGGCTAACTTGGCCACCTGACACGCCTGAGCACGAGGAGGGCCAAGGTGGCCAAGCGGACCGCGGTCAAGGACGCACCGAAGGACGGGATCAACCCGAAGCAGCCCTGCCCGTGCGGCTCCGGCAAGCGCTACAAGGCCTGCCACGGCGCTCCCGGCGGCGCGACCGACGTGATCGTGTCCCGGCCGTTCGAGGGCCTGGCCGCCGAGTGCGAGCTGATCGCACTGCGCGAGTTCGTGCCGTCCGCCGTCGCGAAGCTGCCGGTCAAGGACGGCCGCGAGGTCACGCTCGCCACCGTGCTGCCGATGGCCGCCGCCGGTCTGATCCGCGGCGACGACGTCCCGTTCGTCGGCCTGCAGGTGCAGACGCGCTCCGGTGACATCAGCCGCGACCTGGCGCGGGCGCTGCAGTGGGCGCAGCGGGCAGGCACCGGTGAGGTGCTCGCGGTCGTCGGTCCCGACAACGGCGAGAACCCCGGCCGCCTGCAGGACCTGCTCGACCCCGAGGCCGAGATCGTGCCGACGCTGCACACCGACTTCATCTGGTGGATGCCGGAGGGCACCGAGCCCACCGGTGACGTGGCCCTGTCGCTCGAGCGCGCGAACGCCGCGATCCTGCCGACCGAGCGCCTCGACGCGCCCGGCGTGAAGGCCGCCTACTGGGTCGACGCGGGCGACAAGGCACACCTGCGCTGGGTGCGCCCGGAGCCCGAGGAGAAGCTGCTGTCGGCGATGGCCCGCCTGGCCGCCCGCGGCGAGCTGGACCTGGGCGAGGGCTCGCGCTACGCCGGGTCGTTCCGCGCGCACGGCCTGCTGGTGCCGGTGTGGGACCTCGACCGGGAGATGCACGCCCGCGAGTGGGCCGACCCGGCCGAGGCGCTGGGCAAGCGCCTGCTGGAGGCCCTGGCCTCGGACGAGCAGCTCACCGACGCCGAGCGCCGCGCCCGCGAGGGCCTGCGCGGTCGGCAGATCACGCTGCGCTGAGTGCCCGGACGACCCCGGGACGAAGTTGTCCACAGGGTTGTCCACAAGGAGCTGTGGACAAGTGCTGCTGCACATCATCTCGACGGCCGGCTGGGCTGCTGCCCGGTCGGCCGGTTCCATCCCGCCCGCGACGGGCGAGGAGTTCGTGCACTGCTCCGACCGGGGCGTCGTGCACGTGACCGCGGGGAAGTTCTTCCACGGGCAGAGCGGGCTGCTGCTGCTCGTGGTCGACCCGGCGCGGCTCGGCGTGCCCGTGCGGTGGGAGGCGGTGGCGGACTCGCCGCTGTGGTTCCCGCACGTCTACGGGCCGATCCCGGCCGGTGCGGTCGTCGAGGTGCACGACTTCCCGTGCCTGCCGGACGGGTCGTTCGTCCTGCCGGAAGCCGTTGCCGTTCTGTGATCTGACAGGGCAACCGCTACGCGCGCTCGGGCGTGAAGTCCTCGGAGCCGGAGGGGGCTCCCGGGGAGGGGGCGTGCCGTGACGGCGGTGCTGCAGGTGGAGTGGGCCGCCGAACGCGGCGGGGGAAGAGCGGAAGCCGTGGGGGATTTCGCTGAGTTCGTGCGCATCTCGATGCCCGGACTCCTGCGTTATGGGCACGCGTTGACCGGAAATCCGCACGACGCGGCCGATCTCGTCCAGTCCGTGCTGGAGAAGGTCGGGTCGCGCTGGGCAGCGGTGCAGCGCAAGGGTGACGACCCGCTCGCGTACGTCCGCAGGGCCATGGCCAACACGCACATCAGCATCTGGCGCCGTCGCCGCCGCGAGAGCCTCGTGGCCGACCTGCCGGACAGCGGTGCCGTGGCGCCCGAGTTCAGCAGGCTCGAGAACGAGCCGCTCTGGCAGGCCCTGCGCGCGTTGCCGCCGCGGCAGCGCGCGGTGATCGTGCTGCGCTACTACGAGAACCTCTCCGAGGCCGAGATCGCGCACGCGCTCGGGATCTCGTGCGGCACCGTCAAGAGCCAGAGCAGCAAGGCGATGGCGAGTCTCCGAACACGCCTCGGAAAGGACTGACCGGTGGACGACATCGACGACGAGCTGCGCAGGCTCTTCTCCGACGATCGGCTGGACGTCCACGTCACGCCGGACGCCACCGACTCCGTGGTCGCGGGCGCGTCGCGCAGGCGCCGCCGCCGCGCGGCCGCCACCGGCGCGTTCGCCCTGGTGGCCCTCATCGGCGCCGGCGTGGGGCTGTCGCAGCTGCGGCCGCTGTCCCTCGACTCCGCGGAGGAGGTCCTCCCGACGTCCACGTCGACGGCGACGACGACCCCGCCGCCACCGTCGATCAGCACGTACACGCAGACGGTGACCGTGACGGTCGACCCGCCGCCCGGCACTCAGAACGGCAACCAGGACGGCGCCACCCCGTCGAGCTCGGGCAGGACGGGCAGCACGTCCACGTCGCCGAGCAAGGAGGGCGCGCCCGGTGTCTGGGGCAAGCTCGCGCTCGGCATGTCCGAGGAGGACGCGCTGAAGACCGGGTCGCTCACCGCGCCGGGCGGGGCCGTCGGCTCGTGCAAGCCGTACGCGATGCAGTCGAACGTCGACCCCGAGGCCGTGCTCATCTCGCAGGCCAAGGGGATCGCGCGGATCAAGCTGCCGAGCACCGCGAAGACGTCGAAGAACATCGGCATCGGGTCGACGGTCTCCGACCTGAAGACCGCCTACCCGGCCGCCGAGCAGAACGGGTCCGACCTCGTCGTGCAGATGACGGCGACCCCGCGGTGGGCGTACGTGTTCCAGAACGACGGCGCGGTGGTGACCGGGGTGCACATGCGCCTGGCCGACCACGACTGCGCCGGCGCGTAACCACCTGATCTCGTCGAGGTCCCGCCGTTCCTGGGGGTGCGGCGGGACCCCTGCATCTGTTGAGACATCTCCCGTTATCTTCCTGTTATCTGGATTCTGGCAACCGGGATGTGCCCGTGGCGTCTTGTGGGTGTATCGAAAATAAAGCGGGGAGAACCGAGATGCAGAAAGCAATTGCAATTGTCGCGGACGTGGTGGCACTGGACACGACGGCCTGCGCCGCCGTGTCCACTCCGGTCCGGCCGACCGTTCCGGCTGCTTCTGTGCTCGTCCCGGCGCCGCGGCGGGCCGGTGCGACGCGGAGGACGGCACGCATGCGCTCGCGCATCAGACCGGGAACCCGCACGCGGAGCCGGTCCTCCACCCGTCCGGCCCCGGTGCGGCCGGGGCGCTGAGCGCGAACTGACCCGCAGGTCGTCCCGCTCTCGGCGACCGTGACGCCGAGAACGCATTTCACACGTGAACTTCGTGACGGAGACCTCTCCGCGCGTGACTCGTGCTGGGTGAAAAGACTGCCCGGCATGAATTCGTGAACCTCTCGAACCGCAAATCTGAAATCGGAGAAACAGATATGAAGAACTCGGTCAAGCTCGCTGTCGTCGTCGCCGCGTCCGTCGCCGGAGTTGCCGCCTGCTCGCCGACGCCCGCCGCGCAGCAGAGCGCCGCGCCCACGCCGACCACGGCCCCGTCCCCGGTCGACGTGGCCGCGGGGGCGACGGAGGTGACCGAGACCAAGAGCGCGGCGGGTGGCAGCGTGCCATCGAGCCAGGCGAGGCCGGTGATCGGGTCGTTCGGCTATGGGGACCTCAAGCTCGGGATGACCCGGAAGAAGGCGATGGACGCGAACCTGCTCGGCCCGATCCTCCACGGTGGCAAGCCGAGCGACGCGTGCACGGTCCACCACATCATCGGCACCACGCAGACCGCCTGGGTGTCGACGAAGCTGGGGGTGTCGACCATCCGCTTCACCCCGGACATGAGCTCCGACGGTGTCGGCAAGGGCGCCACCGAGGCGACGCTCAGGGCCGAGTACACCAACCTCACGCCGGGCGGGCCGAACTACACCTGGAAGGCCGACGCGGACGGCCACCAGGCCGCGAGCTTCGTCTTCCGGTCGAGCAACGGCACGGTCACCGAGGCGTTCCTGACGCTCAAGGCGCAGGAGTGCCACAACTAGACCAGCGTTTCCGGACAGGTCCGGGGGCGGGGACGAGCAGTCCCGCCCCCCGGCGCGAGAAATCCCGGGCAGTCGTGTCGAGAACGGCGTCGCGGCTCCGTCCCCGCGGTGAAAGGCGACCATAATTGGGGTCGCCACCGCACAGAGGGAGTCACCCGAGATGGCCAAGTACCTGCTGCTCAAGCACTACCGCGGCGCCCCGGCGGCGGTGAACGACGTGCCGATGGACCAGTGGTCCCAGGACGAGATCACCGCGCACGTCAAGTACATGAACGACTTCGCCGACCGGCTGCGGGAGAGCGGGGAGTTCGTGGGCGAGCAGGCGCTCGCGCAGGAGGGCACCTGGGTCCGGTACGACGGCGAGGGCAGGCCGCCGGTCACCGACGGGCCGTTCGCGGAGACCAAGGACCTCATCGCCGGGTGGATGATCATCGACGTCGACAGCTACGAGCGGGCGCTCGAGCTCGCGGGGGAGCTGTCGGCGGCGCCGGGCAAGGACGGCAGGCCGATCCACGAGTGGCTCGAGCTGCGCCCGTTCTACGGTCACGCACCGACGATCACCGAGTGACCGGCGCGGCATGATCGACGAGGCGCTGCTCAGGAGCCTCACGCCGCGGGTGATCGGCGTGCTCGTCCGCCGCGGGGCCGACTTCGCGGCGGCCGAGGACGCCGTGCAGGACGCGCTGGTCGAGGCCCTCCGCGTGTGGCCGGACGACCCGCCGCGGGACCCGAAGGGCTGGCTGGTCACCGCGGCGTGGCGCAAGTTCCTCGACGCGACCAGGGCCGACACCGCGCGCCGGCGGCGGGAGGACGCGGTCGACGCCGAACCGGAGCCGGGGCCCGCGCAGGACGGCGACGACACGTTGCGGCTCTACTTCCTGTGCGCGCACCCGTCGCTGACGCCGTCGTCGGCCGTCGCGCTCACGCTGCGGGCCGTCGGCGGGCTGACCACCCGGCAGATCGCGCAGGCCTACCTCGTGCCCGAGGCGACGATGGCCCAGCGCATCAGCCGGGCCAAGAAGACCGTCGGCGACGTGCGGTTCGACCAGCCCGGCGACGTGGCGACCGTGCTGCGGGTGCTCTACCTGGTCTTCAACGAGGGCTACTCCGGCGACGTCGACCTCGCCGCCGAGGCCGTCCGGCTCACCCGGCAGCTCGCGGCGGCGATCGACCACCCCGAGGTGGCCGGCCTGCTCGCGCTCATGCTGCTGCACCACGCCCGCCGCGCGTCCAGGACCACGGCCGGCGGCGAGCTCGTGCCGCTGGCCGAGCAGGACCGCGGCCGGTGGGACACGGCGCTGATCGCCGAGGGCGTCGAGGTGCTGCAGGCGGCGCTGGCCCGGGACCGGCTGGGCGAGTTCCAGGCCCAGGCGGCCATCGCGGCGCTGCACGCGGACGCGCCCCGGGCGGAGGAGACCGACTGGGTGCAGATCGTCGAGTGGTACGACGAACTGCTCGCGCTCACCGGCAGCCCCGTCGTGCGGCTCAACCGCGCGGTGGCCGTGGGGGAGGCGGACGGGCCGCGGGCGGGATTGCGGGCATTGGCCGAACTGGACCCGGCACTGCCCCGCTATTCGGCCGTGGCGGCTTACCTCCACGAGCGCGACGGTGACCGGACCACCGCGGCGCGGCTCTACTCGGAGGCGGCGAAGAAATCGTCGAACCTCGCTGAGCGGGAATACCTGACGCGTCAGGCCGCACGTCTCAACAACTGAAAAGGCCCGCCTCCCCGGAAGGAGGCGGGCCTTGTGATCAGGCACTCGGCCGTGCGAAGAAAAACGTCAGAGAGCGCCACCCGCGGCGGCCGGGGCGTGGGGGTCGGCACCCTCGTCGCCCACGGTTTCGCGGGTGAGGAACGTCTCCACGTAGAACATGTTGCCGTCCGCGCGGTCCATCACGGTGAGCAGCGTCTTCATTGAGGAGACCTCCTCGACCTGCTCCTTGAGGAACCACTGCAGGAACTGCTCGCCGATGTAGTCGCCCTCCTCGCGGGCGGCCTTCGCGAGCGCCACGATCTGGTCGGTGACCTGCTGCTCCTGGCGCAGCGCGAGGTCGACGAGGTCGCGGGGCGACCTGAACTCGTTGATCGGCGTCTCGGTGCCGGGAATGGTGACCGCGATGTCGTTGTCCATCAGGAACTTCACGATCATCATCGCGTGGTTGCGCTCTTCGAGCGACTGCTTGTAGAAGTGCGAGGCGAGTCGCGGCAGGTCCTCGTTGTCGAACCACACGGCGAGTGCGATGTACTGCTGCGAAGCCGAGAACTCGTGGCCGATCTGGGCCTGCAGGAGCTCGTGAAACTTCGTCTTGTTGCCGGACAGGATCTTCTTCACGTTCGAGGCCATGCGGAGTACATTAGCCCACGTCAACGGCTTTTGCATTCCAGGAAAAGCTAACCTTTGTTTGGAAAGGTGTACCAAACAAAGGTTAGGTGCTCCTAAGAATCACACCAATGGCGCGCGGTCGATCGGGCACGACATGCACCGGGGGCCGCCGCGGCCGGAACCGAGCTCCGAACCGGCGATCCGCAGCACCTCGACGCCGGCGTCCTCCAGCCGCGCGTTCGTCTCGACGTTGCGCTCGTAGGCGACGACGAGACCGGGGCCGACCGCCAGCGTGTTGTTGCCGTCGTCCCACTGCTCGCGCTCGGCGGTGACGACGTCGAGGCCGGTGTCGA
The DNA here is from genome assembly GCF_042725365.1 of Lentzea sp. NPDC060358. Taxonomy (NCBI): domain Bacteria; kingdom Bacillati; phylum Actinomycetota; class Actinomycetes; order Pseudonocardiales; family Pseudonocardiaceae; genus Lentzea; species Lentzea sp. NPDC060358. The sequence goes on from NZ_JBHXCW010000003.1 coordinate 68,055, forward strand.
TCACGCGCAGCCGCTCGATGCCCATCGCCTCGGCGGCCGCCTCCAGGAACGGCACGGGGCCGTCGACGCGCACGCCGCCCTCGCCGTCGGCGCGCAACGGGTAGGCGGTGAGCGAGTCGCTGATCGCCGGGTACATCACCACGGCGTCGCGGTCGACCATCGTGCAGACGGTGTCGAGGTGCATGGTGGCGCGTTCCTGCTTGATCGGCACCGCCAGCACCGTGTGGGCGAGACCGTCCGCGAGGGCGGAACGCGCGAACGACTCCGCGCCGGCCGGGGTGGTGCGCTCGCCGACGCCGATGGCGATGACGCCCGGCGCGAGCAGCAGCACGTCGCCGCCCTCCAACGGCGCCGAGTGCGCGCCGTACGCGCGGCCCGTGCGGCGGAACCTCGGGTGGTAGGCGTAGATCAGGTCGGTCAGCGTCGTCTCGCGGTCGCGGGCCGGCAGCGCGAGCGAGGTGATGGCCACGCGGTCGCCGACCCAGACCGACGAGTCGCGGGTGAAGAGCAGGTTCGGCAGCGGGTCGACCGCGAAGTCGATCGGCAGGTGCATCTTGCGCACCAGCGACGCGCCCTCGGCGGCGGGCAGCTCCTCGAACGTCATGCCGGTCATCAGCGCCTGCGCGAGCAGCGGCGCCGGCAGCGACGTGAGGTGGCTGCGCAGCGCGTCGGCCAGGTCGATGCCGAGCCGGCGCTCGTCGACGGCGCTGTGGACGCCCGCGATGCGCGCGCGGTTGTCCTCCAGCGCCTGCACCAGCACGTCCGCCAGCAGCAGGACCTCGACGCCGCGGGAGGTCAGCGTCGCGGCGAACGCGTCGTGCTCCTCCTGCGCGCGGCCCACCCACGGCACTCCGTCGAACAGGAGCTGGTCGTTGTTGCGCGGGGTGAGCCTCTTGAGCTCGTTGCCCGGCCGGTGCAGCAGCACCGTGCGCAACGGGCCGACCTCGCTGTCGACGCGGGGTGCGGCGTCCGGGAGTGCTTCGGTCTCGGCGATCGTGTGCGCAGTCACCAGCCGAGCGTAACTCCGAACAGCACAAATCACCGCTCGCGAGCCTTGATTGGCAACGAATCGCGGCTCGATCTCGGCTGGGCAGTTGAATCGTTAGGGCAACCAGCTCACTTTGCCGCGCAACATTGTGTAGCCCACGAACGCGACCACGTCGAGGATCGTGTGCGCGATGACGAGCGGCCACAACCGCTTCGTGCGCTGCCAGTAGAAGCCGAAGACCAAGCCCATCACGACGTTGCCGACGAAACCGCCGAAGCCCTGGTAGAGGTGGTACGAGCCGCGCAGCACGGCGGCCGCGACCAGCGCCGTGTACTGCCGCCAGCCGAGCTGCCGCAGGCGGGTGATCAGGTACCCGACGACGAGCACCTCCTCGGCCCACGCGTTGCCGGCGGCCGCGAGGATCAGCGCCACGCTCATCCACCACTGGTCGTCGAGCGTCGACGGCTGCACGGCCAGGTTGAGGCCGAGCGCCCAGGCGGCGAAGTACAGGCCCAGGCCGGGGATGCCGATGACCGCGGCCAGTCCCAGCGCGCCGACCGAGTCCGCGAGCTTGCGGGTGCCGTCGAGCCCGATGATGCGCAGCTTGATCCCCGTGCGCCACAACAGGTACAGGCCGATGCCGCCCCACGCCGCGAGCTGCAGCACGCCCAGCAGCTGCGCCACCAGGTCCAGCAGGTCGGCGCGCGCCTGCGGGACGTTGATCGCGACCGACTGCTGGTTCAGCGGGGTCGGCTGCAGCAGGCTGTCGACCAGCCGCACGAGGCTGCGCAGGCCGGACAGCCCGAGCGTCATGCTGAAGACGATCAGCAGTTCGAGCTGGTACCCGCGCTTCTCGGCGTCGGGGATCGGTGTCGGACTCGGCGCAGGTTCGATCACCCGCCTGACGCTACCTCTGCGCCAGGAACGGGCAGCCCATCAGGCGGCGGAGTTCCGCCGCGAGTTCCTGCGGGGTGCTGACCGGCCGGGAGAACGCGATCCGCACGTCGTGGTCGTCGCACTCCGCCTCGACCCGCAGCCGCAGCCCGAACCGGTCGAGCCCGAGCGGCCGCACGGTGCCCGCGCGCAGCTCCTCCGGCAGGTGCCGGGCGAGCTGGCCGACGACGTCGCGGTGCGCCACCTCCAGGTGCCGCAGCCAGTGGTCCTCGTTGCGGCAGAACGGGTCCGGCGTCGCGCTCGCGAACTGCTCCGGCCGGATCGACGAGGTGCCCTCGGCGTCCGCGATCACCAGCGACGCGGGCGTGAGCCGCAGCACCGACGCGCCGTGCCCGGCGTCGAGCAGCCGGTGGTCCGGCCGCTCCTCGGCGACGGCCAGCACCTCGTCGCGCGCCTCCCGGCCCTCCAGCGCGGAGACCCAGCCGGTCAGCCAGAGCAGGCCGCGGACCGGTTCGCGCAACGGCACCGGCGCCTGGTCGGCGATCTCCAGCATCGCCGTCACCTCGGTGCGCGGCGCCTGCCAGAGCTGCCCGACCAGCGGGTGCTCGTCGGGCAGCAGCAGGATCGTGGTGCCGCACGGGCGCACGTGGTGCAGCAGCGGACTCGTGCGGTTGCCCGCCTGGGGGAGCAGTGCGGCCTGACCGCCGCGCGCCGCGATGGTGCGGGCGCGCTCGGCGGCGTGCGGCGCCGGCGGGCGCTTGGTCTGGGTGTCGGTCACCGCTCCACCTCCTCGGAAGGTTAGGCAAGGCTAACTTAGCCTGATCGTCTGGGGAAGCATCAGCTACCACGATCTCACTACCCGCTTCACACGAAGAGGTGTAAGACGGACAGGTGGTCGTGCCCAACAAGCCGTCCACCGAGGTGACGGCGCTCGACGATCGGTGGACCCGGCACTGTGCCGACCGGGCGAGTCGGCGTGCCCTGATCTGGACGGTGGTCGCCGGCGCGGCCTTCCTGCTCCAGTTCGTGCTGGTGCTGGCGTGGTCCTGGTCGTCACCGGTGGCGTTGGTCCTGTTGTTCTTCGCCGCGGCCGTCCTCTGGTCGGTGACGCGGCGACGACCGGTGCGTCTGCCGGAAGGAGAGCCGTGGATTTTCGCGCGGGCGGAGTGGGAGGGCGGCCGGCTCGTGGTCATGAGCCAGCCGCCGCTGTTGCTGACCCTGCGCATCGGTCCGCTGCTGCGCGGGAGGGTCGCGCGGCACCGCCGGGTCTGGTTCGTCCGGCCGGACACCGCGGGCAACACCGTCGTGACGTTCCGAGGTGTTCCGCAGCTCATCCCCGCCCGCGTGTTTCGATGATCAAGTAGCGGGAAATGCCAGTGGACGTGCATGTGACCACGGCGTGGAGCGACACCTGCCTCGCGCGGGCGGATCGGCGCGCCGTCGGACACGTTCTCTTCGCCCTCGCCGTGCTCTGCTGCGTGCTGCTGATCGGCTGGATCTGGCTCACCGTGCTGTCCGTGCCGGTGGTGCTCGAACTGGCCGCGCCGGGGTTGCGCCACTTCTTCACGCGCCGCGGCACGGTGGCGTTGATCGAGCGGTTCCCGTGGCGCCCGGTGACGGTGAGCTTCGTGGCCGGCCGGCGGATCGGACGCCAGGCCTACCTGAAGGTCGCCGACTCCGAGAACAACCTGCGGCTGCCCGAGCTGCCGGAACGGGCCCGCGTGCTCGTCCGGCACACCAGGCGGATCTGGATCGCCGGGCCGGACGAGCGCGGACGCGTGGTGGCGATGACGCGGGGACTCGCGTTCCTCACGCGCGGGCGCGTGATCGACCGCTGACCCAGGCCCGGTGGTGCCGCTGCGGCGCGTCGGTGAACGAGACGTGCCGCGGCCGCCAGCCGAGCAGCCGGTGGGCCTTGGCGCTCGACACGAGCTCGTCCTGGTCCGCCGCCACCTGCATGATCCCGCCCGCCTCCGCGGGTTCCAGCCGGATCTCACCGGTGAAGCCCGCCGCCCGGACGGCGACCCGCTGCACGTCCAGCGCGGTCATCCGCTGGTCGTCGGCGATCACGAACACCTCGCCGGCCGGTTCGCGGTCGAGGACGCGGACGTAGGCCTCGGCCAGGTCGTCCACGTGCACCCAGCTCCAGCGCTTGGCCGGGTCGCCGTAGAACACGGGCGTGCCCTTCTCGGCCGCGGCGAACCACTGCGCGGTCAGGGACGTGGTGGCCGGGCCGCCGTAGAGGAAGCCGGGCCGCACGACCGTGTGTGCCAGACCGCTCGCCGCGAGCTCGCCCTCCAGCGCGAAGCGGAAGCCGATCGGGCTCTCCGGGTTGCCCGGCGTGTTCTCGTCCATGAGCGCCACCCCGGTGCGCCCGTAGGAGGAGATGCCGGTCGTGTAGACGAGGTGGCGGCGTCGGCCGTCGCGCTTCTCGGCGTCGGCGATCTCGGCGAACAGCGCGCGGTCGGTGCCCGCCGGGTCGTTCAGGTCCATGACCAGGTGCACCACGGCGTCGGTGCCGTCGAGGTGGTGGCGCCAGGTGTCCGGCCGCGCGAGGTCGCCCTGCACGGGTGTGACCTCGTCGGCGACGAGGTCGTCCGCCGTCGTGCGGGTCAGGCCGAGGACGGTGTGCCCGGCGCGGGCGAGGGCGGCGGAGACGCGGCGGCCGGCGTACCCGGTGGCGCCGGTGACGAGGATCTGCATGGTTCTGGCTCCGTGGGTCAGGCCGCGAAGAAGCGGGTCAGCGCTTCGGCGGTGGCGTGCGGGTTGTCGGCGGCGTAGGTGTGGGCGGCGTCGGGGACGATCTCGGCGCGGACGTCGGTCGCGGCCGCGCGGGCGCCGTCGAGCAGCACGTCCGACGGCAGGCCGTGCTCGCCGTGCAGCACGAGCACCGGGACCTCGACCTTGATGCCGGCGCGCGCGTTGCGGCCGTCCTCCAGGACCGTCGCGTAGTGCTCGAACCCGCCGCGCATCCCGCCGGGCCGGGTGAGGGTGCGCAGCAGGTCGGCGTGGTCGTCCGCGGTGATGCCGCCGCGGACCATCTGCGGGTAGAACCACGACAGGTACTGCTCCTCGCGGCCCTCGACGAGCTTCGCCGCGAACTCGCTCTCGGCGTGGAAACCGAAGTGCCACAGGCCGGCCAGGTGCTCCTCCAGCCCGAAGCCGGGCAGGAAGCACTCGCTGAGCACGAGCCGTGCGATGTCCTCGGGGTACTTCTGCGCCCAGGCGTGCACGGTCATCGTGCCGACGTCGGTGCCGAGCACGAACGCGCTTTCCTCGCCGAGGTGGCGCAGCAGCGCGTGCAGGTCGTCGGCCTCGTCCTGCTTGGTCCAGTGCCCGTCGGGGATCGACGAGTCGCCGGAGCCGCGCAGGTCCGGCGCGACGACCCGGAAGCCCCGCGCCGCCAGCAGCGGCAGCAGCTCCCGGAACTCGATCCAGCTGAACGGCCAGCCGTGCACGAGCACGACCAGCGGCCCCTCCCCGCCGATGACGTGGTGCAGTTCCACGCCGTTGACCTCGACGTACGCGTGTTCGAAACCCTCCGGCGCCGGTGCTGGAGCCGTCATGCGATCACCCTCTTAGCTTGCTTGCCTAAGCAAGGAGAAACTCTGCTTCCAGGAGTACAGGTGATTGCTTGGTTGGGCAAGTACTCTGTGAGCGTGACCGCACTCGCTCCGCTGTCGTCCGACGAGACCGTGCTCTGGCAGAGCCTCGGCCGGTTGGTGCACTCGCTGCCCCGCGCGCTGGAGGACGACATGTCCCGCACCGGCGTGACCATGACCGAGTTCGCCGTGCTGCTGCTGTTGAGCGAGGCACCCGATCACCGGCTGCGGATGTCCGCGCTCGCCGCCAGGGCGGGCCTCACCGCGTCCCGCATCACCAGGGTCGTCGACGGCCTGGGCAAGCACGGTCTCGTGCGGAAGGAGCGCCACGGCGAGGACGCGCGGGGCAACGACGCCGTCCTGACCGACGCGGGGCTGACGGCGATGCACGCGGCCCAGCCGGCCCACCTGGCCAGCGCGCGCAGGCGGGTGCTCGACAAGATCCCGCCGGAACTGCTGCCGGAGCTGGCCAGGACCGTCGCGGAGCTGGCCGACGCGCTGGCTTAACGGCCGGTGGCGATGCCCTCCGCCTCGGCCCACTGCGTGAGGTCGTCCTTGCGCAGCGCCGCCGCCAGCAGCTCCGGGAACTTGTCCGGCGTGCAGGCGAACGCGGGCGCGCCCAGCGCGTGCAGCTTCGCGGCCAGCTCGTGGTCGTAGGCGGGGGTGCCGGAGTCGCTGAGCGCCAGCAGGTTCACGACCGTCACGCCGCTCGCGACGAGTTCGCGGACCCGGCGCCGCAGCTCCGACTCCGAGCCGCCCTCGTACAGGTCGCTGATGATCACGACGACCGTGTCGGTGGGCCTGCGGACGAGCGTCTGGGCGTAGGCGACCGCGCGGTTGATGTCCGTGCCGCCGCCGAGCTGGGCGCTGAAGAGCAGGTCGACCGGGTCGCTGAGCTGGTCGGTCAGGTCGGCGACCTCGGTGTCGAACACGACGAGCTTCGTCGAGATCGAGCGGATGGACGCGAGCGCCGAGCCGAGGACCGCCGCGTGCACCAGCGAGTCCGCCATCGAGCCGGACTGGTCGACGAGCAGGACGACGTCCCGCATCGCCGCGGTCCGGCTGCGCCGGCGGTGGCCGATCAGGTCCTCGACGATCACCGTGCGGTGCTGCGGCTGGTAGTTCTTGAGGTTCGCCTTGATCGTGGTCGCCCAGTCGACGTCGGGCAGCTGCGGCCGGTGCGTGCGCTTCGACCGGTCGACGGCGCCGCGCACGGCCTCGACGAGCCGGTCGGCCAGCCGCCGCTCGATGTCCTCGACCACCTTGCGCACCACGGTCCGCGCGGTGTCGCGGGTGCGGGCGGGGATGGCGCGGGAGAGCTGCAGCAGCGTGCTGACGAGGTTGATGTCCGGCTCGACGGCCTGCAGCAGCTCGGGCTCCAGCAGCAGCTGCTTGAGACCGAGCTTCTCGACCGCGTCCCGTTGCATCACCTGCACGACGGACGTGGGGAAGTACTTGCGGACGTCGCCCAGCCACCTGTGCAGCTGGGGTGAGCTGGCACCGAGACCGGCACCCCGGTCGCCACCGCCGCCGTAGAGGCCCGTGAGCGCGCCATCGCGCCGTTGGTCGTCCTCGCCCAGCTCGGACACGTCCTCCGCGCTGGGACCGAGGAGCAGCCGCCAGCGCCTGAGCCGTTCATCTGTCATTTGAGCGCTGCCGCCACTTCTTCGGCCGCACGCACGACGTGAGGGCCGACGATGTCCGCGTCGAGCTTTTCCAGCGCCACGACACCCACGGACGCCCGCAGGCCGGGAACGCCGCGCACGGGTGCCGCGACGCCGAACGCGTTCGGCTGCAGCTCACCGGCGGACGCGACCCACGTGTCCGTGGGCTGCGAGATGGCCTTGCCGGCCGCCCCGCGGTGCACCGGGTGGCGCGAACCGACCCGGTACGCCACGTGGAACGCCGTCCACGACGGTTCGACGACGGCGACGGCCTGCGCCTCGCTGCCGTCCGCGACCGTCAGGTGCGCGGTGGCACCGACCTTCTCCGCGAGCTCGCGCAACGCCGGGTTGGCCGCCATCCGCAGCTGCGGCAGGACGTTCGAGGCGAGCCGCAGCACGCCGAGGCCCAGCCGGACCTTCGAGCCCTCGCGGCGCACCAGCCCGCGCGCCTGCAACGGCACGAGCAACCGGTACACCGCGGCCCTGGACGCGCCGATGGCCGTGGCGAGCTCCGAGATCGACGGCGCCTCGGACTCCGCCTCCGCGACAGCCTGGAGGAGCGCCAGACCCCGTTCCAGGGTCAGCGAGCTCTCCTTCGTCGCTCCGACCATCACGCACTCCGAACTGTGCCCACCACCTCGGCGAGACCCACCACGGAACCGCCTTCACCGGGGGCGGTCGCGGTCAGCCTGACCGTGTCGCCGTCCTCCAGGAAGGACCTCGTGGAGCCGTCGTCGAGCTTGAACGGTTCCTTGCCACCCCAGCTGAGCTCGAGGAACGAGCCGCGCTCGTCCTTCTCCGGCCCGGAGACCGTGCCGGAGGCGAACAGGTCACCAGGGCGCACCGTAGCCCCGTTCACCGTCATGTGGGCGAGCTGTTGCACAAACGACCACGACATTTCCCGGAAAGGAGGCCGCGAGACGATCGTGTCGTTCAGCTCGACCGTGATGGTGATGTCGAGGCCCCACGGCTGGTCCGTGGCCAGGTAGTCGAACAGCTTGTTCGGCAGCGGCGGCGTGGGCACGCGGGCGACCGAGAAGGCCTCCAGCGGCGTGATCCACGCACCGATCGAGGTCGCGAACGACTTGGCGAGGAACGGGCCCAGCGGCTGGTACTCCCAGGCCTGGATGTCGCGCGCCGACCAGTCGTTGACCAGCGCGACGCCGAAGACGTGCTCGGCCGCCCTGCTGGTGGAGACGCCGGCCGCCTCGGGCCCGCCGCAGACGAACCCGACCTCGGCCTCGATGTCGAGGCGCTCGGACGGGCCGAACTTCGGGCCCTCGCTGCCGCGCTTCTGGCCGTTCGGGCGCAGGATGTCGGTGCCCGAGACGTACACCGTGCCCGCGCGGCCGTGGTAGCCGATCGGCAGGTGCGTCCAGTTCGGCGTGAGCGCGTCGCCGTCGGGGCGGAACATCCGCCCGACGTTCTCGGCGTGGTGCCTGCTCGAGTAGAAGTCCACGTAGTCGCCGACGGTGAACGGCAGCTTCGCGGTCTCGATGCCGACGAGCTCGGCGCCCCTGGGGGCGGAGCTCGCCTGGACGACCTCCCGCAGCTTGGCCCGCAGCACGCTCCAGATCGGCCGGCCCGCCCGCAGCAGCGGGTCGAGCGAGTCGCCCTGGACGTACTCGCTGCACTTGCCCAGGGCGAGGCTCTTCAGGAGCAGTGCCCGGTCGCCGACGCGGACGGCCACGCCCCCGTCGACGACGCCGTAGGGCAGGGTCTGCGGTCCGAACGGCTGGTCCTCGGTGAAGGCCGGGTCGCTGATCCAGCTCACAGCAGTCCAAGCTCCTCGAGGTCGGCGACCGGTTCGGCGAGCGAGCACGAGCCGTAGCTCGCGAACACCCCGCGCACGGCGTGCGCGGCCTGGTCGCTGAGCGCCTTGGCCTCGGCGGTGAGCGCCTCGGCGTCGGTGCTCGCGAGGGCCTCGCGGACGTCGCGGCCGCTCAGGCTGCGCGCCGTGGCGACGAGCAGGTTCAGGAAGCCGTGGTGGGTGAAGCCCTGCTCGTCGGTGTGGCGGACGGCCTTGTGCAGGCCCGCGGTCGCCTTGAACGCGACCCCGCCCCCGCTGACGACGGACAGGAAGTCGCCGACCTCCTCGACGCTCGGGAAGTTCTCCTGGGAGAGGCCTCCGCAGCGCAGCTTGGGCCAGCTGCCGTGCTCGATGACCCGGCGGACGCCGTCGAGCCACTCGGCACCGCCGCGGCGGGGTTCGACGACGCGGATGACGTCCTCGGGGACGAACTCCGACACGCGCTCGAGCCACACCTCGTCCACATCGGACGGTGCGGGCATCTCGACCATGCGCAGCGCCAGCAGCTCGCTGCGGCTCTCGACGATCGACACGGCCTTCGGCACACCGCCGAGGCCCGTGTCGATCACCAGGGAGAGCGCGATCGGCTTCGGGGGCTTGACCTTGATGAGTTCGGTGATCAGTTCGGCGAGACGCGAGGCGGGGCACAGGAAAAGACCCATGACGCCGGACCACTCGCCGACTCGTCCGTCGAGGTGACCGCGCACCGCGTCGGGCATCGACGCGTTCCCCGGAGGGAACAGCGCGGCATCGTCCACAAGCCTCGCGAGCAGGGGCGGAGTACCGCGCGGACCGGGCGCACGGAGTTCGACAGCGCTTGACACGGCTGACACGCTAGCCGGGTATCGGTAAGTGAACAAAGATGTCCGATAGTCGAACGCTCTAGAGATGGTTTCGGAGACGTCATGGCCTACTACCGCCAGGTCGGGGAGATCCCCCGAAAGCGCCACACCCAGTTCCGCAAACCGGACGGTGGGCTCTACGCGGAAGAGCTCATGGGAGTCGAGGGCTTCTCGGCCGATTCGGCCCTGCTGTACCACCGGCACCTGCCCACCGCGATCGTGAACGCGGAGACCGTGAAGGACGAGCGGGGGACCGTCTCGCCGAACCTGCCGCTCAAGCCGCGGGCGTTCAAGACGCAGGACCTGACCTGGGCCTCCGACGAGGTCGACGCGGTGACCGGGCGCCGGAAGCTGTTCGGGAACCCCGACGTGACCATCGGGTTCGTGGTGGCCACCGTGCCGTCGCCGTTGTACCGCAACGCCTTCGGCGACGAGCTGCTGTACGTGCAGAACGGGTCGGGCGTCATCGAGACGATCTACGGCGCGCTGGAGGTCGCGGACGGCGACTACGTCGTGATCCCGACCTCGTGCACGTACCGGGTGGTGCCGTCGGCGCCGATGTCGTTGCTGGTGCTGGAGGCGACCGGGCACATCGGGCCGCCCAAGCGGTACCTGTCGAAGGCCGGCCAGTTCCTGGAGCACTCGCCGTACTGCGAGCGGGACGTTCGCGGTCCGTCCGAGCCGTTGCTCGTCGACGGGACCGACGTCGACGTGCTCGTGCGGCACCGGGCGGGGCTGACGAGGTTCACCTACGCGAACCACCCGTTCGACGTGGTCGGCTGGGACGGGCACCTGTACCCGTGGGCGTTCAACATCCGCGACTTCGAGCCGATCACCGGCCGCGTGCACCAGCCGCCGCCCGTGCACCAGACGTTCGAGGGCCCCAACTTCGTCGTGTGCTCGTTCGTGCCGCGCAAGGTGGACTACCACCCGCTGTCCGTGCCGGTGCCGTACAACCACGCGAACGTCGACTCGGACGAGCTGATGTTCTACGTGGGCGGCAACTACGAGGCGCGCAAGGGCTCCGGCATCGGCGTCGGCTCGCTGTCGCTGCACCCGTCCGGCTGCACGCACGGCCCGCAGCCGGGAGCGGTCGAGGCGTCGCTGGGAGTGGACTACTTCGACGAGACCGCGGTCATGGTCGACACCTTCCGCCCGCTGGAGCTGGGCGAGGCGGCGGAGGCCTGCGAGGACCCGGCGTACGCGTGGACGTGGGCCCGACGCGGTCCGGCCTGATTTTCTGTCGGGGGTCCTCGCTACTTTGGTCTCGTGAGGACACGAGCCGTACCGACGCGCTGGCAGGGCCTGGGCAGGGCCCTGCCGGTGCTGTGGGGCCTCTACACGGGCTCCGGCTCCACGCCGTACCGCGTGTGCGTCGACCTGGCCGCGGGCTCGGCCAAGTGCAGCTGCCCGTCCCGCAAGTTCCCCTGCAAGCACGCCATCTCGCTGCAGGAGCTCGACCTCCCCGACGCGCTGCCGCCCGACTGGGTGCAGGAATGGACCTCCAGGCGGGCCGCCCGTGAGCTCGACCCCTCGCCCGAAGCGGTGGCGAGGCGCCAGCGCTCCCGCGAGAAGACGGCCGACCGCCGGGCGGCGGCGATGTCGTCGGGCATCGACGGCCTGCGCGACTGGCTGCTCGACGTGGCCTCCGCGGGCATCGCGTCGCTGCCGGGCCGCCCGGCCTCGTGGTGGCAGGCCTTCACCGCCCGCATGATCGACGCCCAGGTCCCCGGCGTCGCCGCGGCCGTGGCGGAGATCCAGGAGATCGTGGCCCGCTCGGGCCCGCGCTGGACCTCCGACGTGGCCGACCGGCTGGGCGGCCTGCACCTGCTCTGCGCCGTCCAGCCCCGCTCCCGCCTGGGCGTCACGATCCCGGAGGAGACCGTCCGGGCCACCCCCGGCGTCTTCGACCGCTGGGTGGCCCTGCTGCGCCTGGAGACCGACGACGGCCGCGTCCGCACCGTCCGCCAGTGGTGCTGGGGCCGCGAGTCGGCCCGCTGGGTCGTGGCCGTCCGCCACTCGGCCGTGGGCGCCCCCGTCCCGCTGCTCCCGCACGGCCAGGAGTCCACCGCCCTGGTGCACTTCTACCCGGCGTCCGACCGAGTGGCCCTGGGCGACCTGGAGAGCTCGCAGCCACCGTCCCCGCTGCCGGCCCCGCCGTCGTGGCGCACCTCCCTCGCGTCCCTGGAACCGATGCTGGTCGCCGACCCGTGGCAACGCCTGTTCCCGCTCGGCTGCACCGCGGTCCGCCTGTGCGGCAGCTCCCTGGTCGACACCGCGGGCCACGCCCTGCCCGTGCGCGACGACGGCGGCCTCGACATGGCCCTGGCACTGACCGGCGGCGTGCCCTTCGACGCGTGGGGCCTGTGGGACGGCCACGCGCTGCGGCTGGGCGCGATCACGCTGGACGGCGAGCTGGAGGTGGTGGCGTGACGGCCACACCGCTCCACACGGCCCTCAGCACCCGCGCCGCCGGGCCGGGGCGGGCCGCTGGGTCCGAATCAGCCGGGCAGCGCGGCTGGGGCTTTGGGGCCGGGCACACCGGGCAGGCTTGCGGTGTCGGCGCGGCGGCACCCACCGCCGACTCCGGCTGGGCCGCGGGGCTCGAAGGCTCCGCCGGGTTCGGCCACCTCGCTCGCCTCGGTGGTGCCGCCGGACCCGGATGCATCGCGCACCCCGCCCACCTCGGCCGTGCCGCCGGATCCGGATGCATCGCGCCCCTCGGCCACCTTGGCCGTGCCGCCGGACCTGGATGCATCACGCCCCTCGGCCACTCCGCCTGCTCCGGTCGCCTCGCCTGCCCCGGCCGCTCCGCCCGTGCCACCGGCGCGGGTGGCGGCGCTCACCCAAGCGGCCCCGGCCGTGCCGCCTGCTCCGGCGACTCCAGCTGTGCGGCCCACCTGGGCCGCCCCGCGCGGTCCGGTCATGCCGTCCGCGTGGGTCGCCGCGCCCACCCAAGCCGCCCCGCCTGCTTCGGCCACCCTGGCCGTGCGGCCGACTCGGGCCGCTTCGCGCGGTCCGGTCATGCCGTCGGCGCGGGTGGCCGCGCTCACCCAAGCTGCCCCACCTGCGCCGCCTGCTCCGGCCACCCCGCCCGACCAAGCCACCCCGGCCACCCCGCCCGGTCCGGCCGCCACTCCCTCCTCAGCCGCAGCCCCCTCCCCAAGCCCGCCCCAGCGCCCCACCCCACCCCGGAGGTGACGCGGTGAAGGCCGACTGGTCCGCCACCGTCCAAACCCTCCTCATCGGCACGGCGAGAGGTGGCGGCGACCCCACCGCGCTCCTCGCCGACTGCGCCGCCCTCGGCGTCGCGGCGTTCGGCGCCACCCTCCCGCCCGAGGCCGCCACCGACCCGCTCCCACCGGCGCCGCGCGAGACCGCGGCTTTCCCGCGCCCGGCGGCCAAGGCCGTCCTCGAGGCGATCATGAGCCTCGACGACGAGGTCCTGCTCACCGAGTGGTGCGCCCTCGCCAAGGCCGGCGGCGTCGTGGCCGAGCACCGGATGCTGCCGTCGTTGCTCGCCCTCGGCACCGCGCGGCCGGGGCTGCGGGCCGCCGTCGTCGAGGTGCTGGGCGTCCGAGGCCGCTGGCTCGCGGGCACGCGGCCCGGCTGGTCGTGGGCCAGCGGGCAGGCGCCGCTCATCGACGAGGTCCCGCTGGAGGAGGTGCTCGACCTGCCGAGTGCCCAGCGGGTCCGGGCGCTGCGCCGCAAGCGCAAGGGCGACCCGGCCGGCGTCGGCGAGTTCATCGCGCGCGAGTTCGAGGCCTCCCGGCGGTCGGCCGACCGGCAGGTGCTGGTCAGCGCTCTGGAGACCGGGCTCAACGAGCAGGACGAGCGGTTGCTCGAAGCCGCGCTCGACGACCGGGCGGCGGCCGTCCACGACGAGGCGTTGCGGCTCCTGCGCAAGCTGCGGCGCACGCGTCTCGCCGCGCGGGCCGCCCACCGGTTGCGCCACGGGTTGCGGCTCACCGCGGACGGGCTCGACGTGCGGCCCGGCGAGCTGTGGACCGGGCCGCCCGACGCCAAGGAGCTGCGCGACCTCATGCGCGACGGGTCCGAGAAGGGGGTGGCCGGGCGGATCCGGGCCGCAGCGGCGAGTGTGCCGCCGTCGTACTGGACCTCGACGCTCAAGGCCGACGACGCCAAGGCCGCCGGCATCCTCCGGCGGGGGCCGTGGGCCGCCGCGCTGCTGCGGGGTGCCGCCGACCAGCTCGCCGCCGCTCAGGACCCGCGGCCGTGGGCCGTCGCGGCCGCCGAGACGCTGACCGGCATGGAGCAGCTCGAGATGCTGGGCGCACTGCCGTCGGCGGTCGCCGAGCAGGCGGTCGTGGCCGTGTCCAAGAACTGGCACTACGACCTGCTCGACCACGCCTGCTCCCAGCTGCCCGCGCCGTGGTCGCCGGAGACCACGCGCGCGTTGATGCACCGCTACGCCGCGCTGCCCGATCCGCGCTGGCGGACCGGCCGGCCTCCCAACGTGCTGCTGGCGCGGGGCGACGCCGACCTGCTCGGCGCCGGCTGGGAGGCTCTGACCCGGCGCTGGCCGGAGAACTCGTTGGAGCTGGAGGTCCTCCGGCTCCGGATCCGCCTGCGCGAATCGTTCGCACCACCGACCCAGGAGGTCTCGTGACCGCCGTGCTCAGGCCGACGGCCGAACAGCAGTACGCCGCCGAGCTGGAGGCCGTCGCGGCGCAGGACGACCGGCAGCGGCCGCCCAGCTGGCGCCTGTCGCCACAGGCCGTGGTCACCTACGTGCTCGGCGGCACGCTGGCGGACGGCACGGTGATCACGCCGAAGTACGTCGGCTCGCGCCGGCTCGTCGAGGTCGCGGTCGGCACGCTCGTCACGGACAGGGCGCTGCTGCTCGTGGGCGTCCCCGGCACGGCCAAGTCGTGGCTGTCCGAGCACCTCGCCGCGGCGATCAGCGGCGACTCGACGCTGGTGGTGCAGGGCACCGCCGGCACGAGCGAGGACCAGGTTCGCTACGGCTGGAACTACGCCCGCCTCATCGCCGAGGGGCCCAGCGAGAACGCGCTGGTGCCGAGCCCGGTCATGAAGGGCATGCAGCAGGGGGCCGTGGTCAGGGTCGAGGAGCTGACCCGCATGCCGTCGGAGGTGCAGGACTCGTTCATCACGGTGCTGAGCGAGAAGTCGCTGCCGGTGCCGGAGCTCAACTCGCAGGTCCAGGCCGTGCCGGGCTTCACGGTCATCGCCACGGCCAACGACCGCGACCGCGGCGTCAACCAGATGTCGTCGGCGCTCGCCCGGCGCTTCAACACCGTCGTGCTGCCGCCGCCCGCGACCGAGGACGCCGAGGTCGAGATCGTCGTCACGCGCGCGCAGCAGCTCGGCAAGGCGCTGCAGCTGCCCGCCGAACCGCCCGCCCTCGACGAGGTGCGCCGGGTCGTGCGGATCTTCCGGGAGCTGCGCGGCGGATCCACCGTGGACGGTCGCACCCAGCTGAAGAAGCCCAGCGGCAGCCTGTCCACGGCCGAGGCCATCTCGGTCGTCGCCAACGGCATGGCGCTCGCCGGGCACTTCGGCGACGGCACGCTCGGCGCGGACGAGCTCGCGAGCGGGCTCATCGGGTCGGTGATCAAGGACCGGGTGTCGGACGCGACGGTGTGGCAGGAGTACGTGGAGACGGTGCTGAAGGAGCGCGCGGAGTGGCGCGACCTCTACCGGGCCTGCCTGGACGTCAGCGGTGACTGAGGCGGGTGCCGGGCCAGCGCCCGACCTGGTCCTGCTCGGCATCCGGCACCACGGGCCGGGCTCGGCCAGGATGGTGCGCCGCGCGCTGGAGCAGGTGAGGCCCGCGCTGGTGCTGATCGAGGGCCCGCCGGAGGCCGACGGGCTGCTGGAGCACGTCCACGCCCTCACGCCGCCGGTCGCGATCCTGCTGCACGACGAGACCGATCCGGAGAACGCCGCCTTCTGGCCGTTCGCGGAGTTCTCGCCGGAGTGGCAGGCGTTGCGCCACGCCGACGAGCACGGCGTCACCGCCCGGTTCTTCGACCTGCCCGCGGCGGCGTCGATCGGCGACGACGGCCCGAGCGGGAACGTCGACCCCATCGGCCTGCTCGCCGAGGCGGCCGGGTTCGACGACCCGGAGCGCTGGTGGGAGGACGTGGTCGAGCACAGCGCGTCCGACCCGCTCGACCTCGCGGACGCCATCGCGGAGGCGATGGTGGCGGTGCGCACCGAGTTCGAGCACGAGGTCGGCGAACGCACGCTCAAGCGGGAAGCGTTCATGCGGCAGACGATCCGCAAGGCGCGCAAGGAGACAGACGGCCCGATCGCGGTCGTGTGCGGCGCCTGGCACGTGCCCGCGCTGATGACGAAACCGACGGTCGCCGCAGACACGGCGCTGCTGAAGGGCTTGCGGCGCCGCAGGATCTCGGGCACCTGGGTCCCGTGGAGCCACGGCCAGCTCGCCGCGGAGTCCGGTTACGGCGCGGGCGTCGACTCGCCCGGCTGGTACGCGCACCTGTGGCAGCACCGGGACGACGTGGTGCCGCGCTGGTTCGCCAAGGCCGCCGCCGTGCTGCGCGAGGAGGACCTGCCGGCCTCGACCGCGAGCGCCGTGGAGGCCGTCCGGCTCGCGGAAACCCTTGCGGCGCTGAGGGAACGGCCGAGCGCGGGGCTGAGCGAGGTCAACGAGGCCGCGCTCGCCGTGCTCTGCGGCGGCGAGGAGATCCACCTCCGGCTGGTGCACCGCAAGCTCGTCGTCGGCGAACGCCTCGGCGAGGTCGGCGAGGCCGTCCCGCGTTCGCCGCTGGCGGCCGATCTCCAACGCCTGCAACGACGTCTGCGGTTGCCGGCGGACGTCCAGCCCAAGCAGCTCAAGCTCGACCTGCGCAAGGACACCGACCGCGAACGCTCGAAACTCCTGCAGCGCCTGGAGGTGCTCGGCGTCCCGTGGGGCAAGCAGGACCGCTCGAACTCGCTCGGCACGTTCGCCGAGACCTGGCAGCTGCGCTGGGACCCGGTCTTCGCGGTGTCCGTCGCGGTCGCCGCGCGCCACGGCACGACGGTCCACACGGCCGCCGAGAACGTCCTGACCCAGGCCGCGAAGGACGCGACACGGGTGGCCGACGCCGCCTCGACGCTCACGAGGTCCGTCGGCTGCGAACTGCCCAAGGCCGTCACCGAGGCCCGCAACGCCCTCGACCGCTGCGCCGCCATGGCGACCGACGCCCTCGAACTGCTCGCCGCCCTCCCGGACCTGGCCCGCACCGTCCGCTACGGCTCGGTCCGCGGCACCGACCCGGAACTGCTGCGCGTCGCCCTGCACGGCCTGCTCACCCGCGGCGCGGTCGGCCTCCCGATCGCGTGCCGGGGCATCGACGACGAGACGGCCGAGAACGCGCTGGTCACGCTCGACGGCGCCCACGAGGCCACCCGCCTGGCCGCCGACGACGACCACCAGAAGACCTGGTGGCGAGCCCTGCACGCGCTGGTGAAGGCCGAGGCCCACGGCCTCCCGACGGGCAGGGCCACCCGCCTGCTGTGGGAAGCAGGGGAGCTGACCAGCGACGACGTGGCCGCGAGCCTGCACCGCTCGGTGGCGACGGCGTTCGTCGCGGGCTTCCTGCGCGGCTCGGCCACGCTGCTCGCGGCCGACCCGCGCCTGTTCGGCCTCATCGACGAGTGGCTGACGGGCCTGCGCGGCGAGGCGTTCGACGACGCGTTGCCGCTGCTGCGCCGTGCCGTCACCGACTTCACCCCCGCCGAGCGGCGCCTGCTCGGCGAACGCGTGGTGGCCGGCCAGACCCCGGCGCCGGCCCAGGACGACGAGTGGGACCTGGAGATCGCGACCAGGCTCGCCGCCCACGTCCGGAGCCTGCTGGCCTGAGTTTGGCGACGGGCGGATCCGGTGATCCTCCCGCCGTGACCGCACCGGAAGAAGACCGCCTCGCCACGCCCGAAGCCGACGGCCTCTCCGCCACGCCGGAAGTCGGCAGTCTCCCCGCCGCGGACGAGCCCCGCTCCGCCACGCCGGAAGCCGACGGCCTGCCCGCCGCGGACGAGCCCCGCCGCACCACGTCCGACGAGGTCCACCTCACCCCGCCGGACGAGAGCCGCCTCGACGAGTCCCAGAAGCTCATCGACGAGGCCAAGAAGATCGCCCACGACCTGCGCGAAGAGGTCCCGGACACCACGCCGGAACCGCCGGAGGACTCCCCGGCGAACTAGCCGGCGCCCCACATCGGCCGGCGCCCGACCGGTTCGGCGCCCAACCGGCTCGGCGCCCGACCAGCCGGTGCCGAGCCGGAACTCAGAGCGACCAGGGGCCCCTGACCGTCGTCCCGTCCGCCAGCGTGCCCTCGATCCCGACCGACGTCGCGACCAGCACCCGCGCGGGCCCGCCGGTCAGCGACAGCTCGGTGTGCGGCGGCACGATGATCGCGTCGCCGACGCCGGCGGTCTGCCCCTGGATCGTCACCGACCCGGACAGCACGTAGAACACCTCCTCCTTCGAGGCGCGGTGCGGCGTCCCGTCGCCTCCCTCCGGCACGTCGACCGTCCACAGCGCGATCTCGGAACTGCCGCGCGACGGCACGGCCAGCGACCTGAACTCGAACCCGCCGAACGAGTGCACGGCAGCGGAATCCCCGGTGATCAGCAAGACGACCTCCAAAGTAGTCAACCAAGTTGTCTAACCTTAGAATAAAGTCAACTGAGTTGTCTACATCGGAAGGGGTGAGCATGGAACCGGTGGCCGTGCTGCTCGCGATGACCTATCGCGCCCTGGGCGACCAGTTCCACGACCGCCTGCGGCAGATCGGGCTCGAGCCGCTGCGGCCCGCCCACGGCTACGTCTTCCGGTTCCTCAAGGACAGGCGCGCCACCACCGTCGACATCGGACAGCACCTCGGCGTTACCAAGCAGGCGGCGGCGAAGATCGTCACCGAGCTCGACGAGTGGGGGTACGTCCTGCGCGAGCCGCACCCCACCGACAAGCGCGCCCAGTACGTCGCGCTGACGACGAAGGGCCGCGACTACCTGCGGCTCGCCGACAGCCTGTGGGCGGACCTCGAGACCGAGATGGCCGACGCGGTCGGGGAGGACACGCTCGACGCCATCCGGCACGGCCTCGCCGGGTACCTGCGGCACGTCCACGGCGAGGACCAGCCGGGGCTCCGGCCGGTCTGGTGACCGGGCGCTAGAACACCTGCGTCAGCGCGATCACGCCGAACACCGCGAACACGACGCCGGCGACCCGCTGGATCCAGTGCGTCGGCAGCCGCCCGGCGAGCTTGCGCCCCACCAGCACCGCGAGTCCGGCCACGGCGACCAGCGCCAGCCAGGCGCCGAGCCCGACCGCCAACGGCTCCCCGTAGCGGGCGGTGATGCCGGCGGTCGCGAGCTGCGAGGCGTCGCCCCACTCGGCCGCGAACAGCACGCCGAACGACGTCAGCGCCGCCCGCCAGAACGGCACGGCGGTGCGCACGCCCGCCTCGTCGGAGGAGTCCTCCTCCTTCGAGAACCCCTCCTTGAGCAGCAGGAAGGCGCCGATCAGGAACAGCGCCGCGACCACGCCGGCGACCAGGCGGTCGGGGAGCAGGGTGATGGCGGTGCCGAACGCCGCGCCGACGACGGTCTGCACGGCGAAGGCCGCGACGACGCCGACGAACACCGGCCAGGCGCGGTAGCGCGTGGTCAGGACCAGGGTCGCGACCATGGTCTTGTCGGGGAGCTCGACGAGGAACACCACCGCGAAAGCGGTGATGAACGCGAGCAGCGATGTGGCCACGAGGTCCTCCACGTCCGAGTACGAACCCGGACGGAGGCGCAACAGACCCCGACCGGGCATGGTGCAAAGCCCGGCCGGAGGTCTCGTTCGCCCGTACAAGACGGGTGTGGCGCCGGATCCGCTCGAAGGCGGATCAGCATGTCGACCACCACGCCACCGGCCGACTGCTCCGGTGGGAACTACTCCCCTCTGGCGCACCCATCGTAACCGACGCAGGTCACGGGTCCCGGGTGACGTCGCGCACGGGACCTTGGTCCCGACCGGGGACGGGACCGTCGTACCTGATGACGGCCTTGGTCCAGACCTACGCTCGAAGACGTGGAAGTACTCGAACTCGCGCGGTGGCAGTTCGGCATCACCACCGTCTACCACTTTCTGATGGTGCCGTTGACGATCGGCCTGTCCCTGCTGGTCGCGGGGATGCAGACCGCGTGGGTGCGCACGGGCGACGAGCGCTACTACAAGATGACGAAGTTCTGGGGGAAGCTCCTCCTGATCAACTTCGCCGCCGGCGTCGTGACGGGCATCGTGCAGGAGTTCCAGTTCGGCATGGCCTGGAGCGCCTACTCGCGGTTCGTCGGTGACGTTTTCGGCGCTCCGCTCGCGATGGAGGGGATCGTCGCCTTCTTCGTCGAGTCGACGTTCCTCGGCCTGTGGATCTTCGGCTGGGACAAGCTGCCGAAGAAGGTCCACCTCGCCTGCGCCTGGGCGTTCAGCCTCGCCACCATCGCGAGCGCGTACTTCATCCTCGCCGCCAACTCGTGGATGCAGCACCCCGTCGGCATCGTGATGGACGACGGCCGCCCGCGCCTCACCTCGATCTGGGCCGTGCTGACCAACAACACCGTGCTCGCCGCCTTCCCGCACACCATCGCGGGCGCGTTCGCGGTCGCCGGCGCGTTCCTCGTCGGCATCGCCGCCTGGCACCTGCACCGCAGGTCGCAGGACGAGAGCGTCTGGCGCGGTTCGCTCAAGCTCGGCACGTGGGTCGGCGTCGTCGCGTTCGCGGCGCTGAGCATCAGCGGTGACCTGCAGGGCAAGCTCATGTTCGAGCAGCAGCCGATGAAGATGGCCGCCGCGGAAGCCTTGTGCCACACCGAACAGCCCGCGGCGTTCAGCGTTTTCGCGTACGGTGACGTCACCAGGCCCGACTGCGAGAACGTCAAGAGCATCACGGTCCCCGCACTGCTGAGCTTCTTGGCGCACAACGACTTCAGCAGCGAGGTCAAGGGCATCCAGGACCTGGTGCCGTTGTACCAGGAGAAATACGGTGAGTTCTACCCCGTCGACGACCGGCTGGGCGAGCTCAGCGGCAAGCCGATCGACTACGTGCCCGCGCTTCCCGTCACCTACTGGGGTTTCCGGTTGATGATCGGGTTCGGGGCGATCTCGGCCGGCCTGGGTGTGTTCATGCTCTGGTTGACGCGGAAGAACCGGACGCCCACCGGATGGTGGTTCCCGGCTCTCGGCCTCGCCGGCATCGCAACCCCGTTCCTGGCCAACAGCTTCGGCTGGATCTTCACCGAGATGGGTCGGCAACCGTTCGTGGTGGTGCCGAACCCGTCCGGTGTGGACGGTGTGTGGATGTTCACCGCGCAGGCGGTCTCGAACACCACCCCCGGCGAGATCCTCACCTCGCTGGTCCTGCTCACCGCGGTCTACACGGTGCTCGCGGTCGTGGAGTTCTACCTGATCCGCAAGTACGTCCGAGACGGGATTCCCGGCGTACTGCCCCAGAAGTCCGACGACGGCGCCCTGGCGTTCGCGTACTAGGGGAGAGACGACGTGGAAACGCTCTGGTTCGTGCTCATCGCCGTGCTGTGGCTCGGCTACCTGTTCCTCGAAGGGTTCGACTTCGGCGTCGGCATGCTGCTGCCGGTCCTCGGGCGCAGCAACGAGGAACGCCGGGTCATGATCAACACCATCGGGCCGGTCTGGGACGGCAACGAGGTGTGGCTCATCGTCGCGATCGGTGCCACGTTCGCGGCCTTCCCGGGGTGGTACGCGGCGCTGCTCAGCGCCGCGTACCTCCCGCTGACGCTGTTCCTGGTCGCGCTGATCGCCCGCGGCGTCGCCTTCGACTACCGCGGCAAGGTCGACAACCCGCGCTGGCGCAAGGCGTGGGACTTCGCGATCATCGCCGGCTCGTGGGTCGCGACGCTGTGCGTCGGCCTGCTGATCTCGACGACGGTGCTGGGCCTGCCGATCGACGCGAACGGCGACCGGGTGGGCTCGGCCTTCGCGGCGATCCGCCTCGACACGGTCGTCGGCGCACTGGCCTTCGCGGGCTACGCGCTCGTGCACGGCGCGGTGTTCACCGCGCTGAAGACCGACGGCGAGATCCGCGACCGGGCCCGCCGCGTCGCGCTGACGCTGGCACCGGTGGCGTTGCTGCCGCTCATCGCGCTGCTCGCGATCGTCGCCGGGCTCTGGGCCGGTGTGGTCGTGGTGGTGCTCGCCGCCGCGATGTGGCGGCTGCTCGCGAACCGCGACGGCCAGTCGTTCGCGCTCATGGGGCTCGCGATCGCGGCGACCGTCGTGGTCCTGTTCGGCTCGCTCTACCCGAACGTCCTGCCGTCGACGCTCAACGACGCGTGGTCGCTCACGGTCGCGAACACGGCTTCGAGCCCGTACACGCTGACGGTCATGACCTGGGTCGCCGGGTTCGGCACCCCCGCCGTGCTCGTCTACCAGGCCTGGACGTACTGGGTGTTCCGCAAGCGGATCGGTGTCCAGCACATCCCAGCGGGCCATTGATGAAGCGCGGCCCGCTGGGTGCTCTGCCCCAGCTCTCGAAGAACGCCCGGCGCGCCCTCGCCGGGGTGGGCGTGCTGGCGTTCCTCAACGCCTTGGCGCTCGTGGCCCAGGCCGTCGCGCTGGCGTCGGTGATCACGACCCGCGAAGGCCTGCCGCTGCTCGCCGTGGCGATCCTCGCGCGCGCCGGACTGTCGTGGGCGACGGAGAGCGCCGCCGCCCGTGCCGCCGCCGGCGCGAAGGAGGAGCTGCGGACCCAGCTGCTCGCGAAGTCGTTCGACCGCGGTCCCGGCTGGATCGCCGACCGCGGCACGGCCGAGCTGTCGGTGCTCGCGACCAAGGGCCTCGACGCGCTCGACGCCTACTTCACCCGCTACCTGCCCGCACTGGTCACCGCCGTGGTCGTGCCGCCGCTCGTGGGCGCGTGGATCCTCTTCACGGACTGGCCGTCGGCGGTCCTGATCGCGGTGACCGTGCCGCTGATCCCGGTCTTCGCCGCGTTGATCGGCTGGTACACCGAGAAGCGCGTGCAGAAGGCCGCCGACGTCACCGAACTGCTGTCGGCGCAGCTGCTGGAGCTGCTGCGGGCGCTGCCGGTGCTCACCGTGTTCGGGCGCGCGAAGCAGCAGGCCGCGGCCGTGCGCCAGATCGGCGACCAGCACCGCAAAGCGACGATGGGCACGCTCAAGATCGCGTTCCTGAGCGCGCTGGTGCTGGAGATCGCGGCGTCGCTGAGCGTCGCGCTGATCGCGGTCGGCATCGGCATCCGGCTCGTGCACGGCGACATGACGCTGATGACCGCGCTGGTCGTGCTGATCCTGGCGCCCGAGTGCTACCTGCCGCTGCGCGCGGCCGGCGCCGCCCACCACGCCAGCGAGGACGGGCTGGAGGCGGTCCGGCGGGTCGCCGAGGTCGTCGAGCACGAGGACACGCGGCGGCCGCGACTGCCCGGTGGCTCGGTCCACGTCGACAACCTGCGCGTGCTGCGCCGCGGCAAGTTCGCGCCCGACGGCGTCAGCTTCGACGTGCGGCCGGGGGAGATCCACCGGCTCGAAGGCGCGAGCGGCGAGGGGAAGTCGACGACGTTCCAGGTGCTGCTCGGCTTCCTGGAGCCGACCGACGGCACCGCGTTCGTCGCCGGCGACATCGCGTACGTGCCGCAGAAGCCCGCGTTCGCCGCCCTGACCCCGCGGGCCGAGCTGGAGCTGACGGTCCCGGACGCCGAGGACGTCGAGCAGGTCGCCCGCGAGGTCGCGGCGGAGCACCTCCTCGACCGGCGCATCACGGACCTCTCGACCGGTGAACGCCAGCGCGTCGCAGTCGCGCGCGCCCTGCTGAAGGTCCGCCACGGCGCGACGGTGCTGCTGCTCGACGAACCGACCGCGCACCTCGACCCGGTGACAAGTCGAAAAGTCGACAAAGCGATCAAGAGAGCAAGCGACACGGCGGCCGTCGTCCTCGCCTCGCACCGCGAGAAGGAGGCGACCGAGGACGAGACGGTCGCGCGGGTCGTCACCGAGGAGACGCAGGCCGAGCGGCCGAAGCGCCTGCCGGTGCCGTGGAAGGGCGCCGGGCTGGGCGTGCTGGCGGCCGTCGCCGGGATCGCGCTGACCGCTTTGGCGGCCCACCTGATCGCCCGTGCCGCCGAGATGCCGCCAATCCTGACGCTGTCGGTGCTGGTCGTGGGCGTGCGGACGTTCGCGCTCAGCAAGGGCGTGCTCCGGTACGTCGAACGGCTGGTCACGCACCACGAGGCGTTCAAGCTCGCGACCGACCTCCGTGCCGAGTTGTGGCTGCGGCTCGTGCGCACCCAACGGCGTGACGGCCTCCAACGGCTCGTCGAGGACACGGACACCGTGCGCGATCTCGTGCCACGCGTGCTCGTGCCGCCGGTCATCGCCATCGGTGCGGGTGTCGCGACCACGATCCTGTTCGCGTTCATCGACCCGGCGGCCGCGCTGGTGTTGGGCGGTCTGCTGCTCGCGGCCGGCCTCGGTGCCCCGGCCGTGGCCGTCTGGACCGAGCGCCGGGCCAGCACGAAGCTCGCCAGGGGCCGCCGCGCCGTCGCGCGGGACACGATCAACGCGCTCGCCGCGGCACCGGACCTCATCGCGCACGACGCCCACCACCGCGTGCTGGCCGAGCTGCACGCCCAGGACGTCGAACTCGCCGCCCAGACCCGAAGGCAAGCGTTTGGCACGGGCGCCGCCACGGCGATCGTGTTGCTCGCGACCGGTGCGGCCGCGCTGGTCTGCGCCACGACCGGCAACCCGGTGCTCGGCCTGGTCCCGCTGGCGCTCGCCGAACCGCTGGCCGCGCTGCCGCTGGCCGCCCAGCAGCGCCGGGCGTTGCGGGAGGCGAGCGCCCGGCTCCAGTTCGACGCCCCGGAACGGCCCGAGCCCACCCGCGGCAAGCGCATCCGGCTGGAGAACGTCGACGTGCGCTGGCCCGGAGCGACCGAGCCGACGTTGCGCGACCTGCACCTCCACGTCGAACCCGGCACGCACGTCGCGATCGTCGGGCCGTCGGGCAGCGGCAAGTCGACGCTGTTCGCGCTGCTCCTGGGCTTCCTGCCGCCGGAGCGGGGGATCGTCGAGCTGCCGCGCGCCACCTGGTGCCCGCAGGAGCCGATGCTGGTCAGCACGACCGTGCGGGAGAACCTGCGGATGTCGGGCCAGCACGACGACGAGCAGCTGGAGGAGGCGTTGCGCAGGGCCTGCCTGCCCGAATGGGTGGACCGGCTCGACACGGTGATCCGGCCCGACCAGGTCTCGGGCGGCGAGGCGCAACGGCTGGCCCTCGCGCGGGCGTTGCTGCACGACGCCGACGTGGTGCTGCTCGACGAGCCCACCGCGCACCTCGACGAACCGACCGCGCGCACGCTCCTGGACGAGCTCCGCCGCGACGGCCGGACGATCTTGCACATCACCCACCGCCCCGATGAGGCGGCACGGGCAGACCTCGTGCTGGACCTCGGCACGCCCGCCTACCGTTGAGGACCATGGACCCCTCCCTGGCGCGGCGCGTGCTCGTCGCGTCGACCGAGATCACGTCGGCGGCGCTGGAAGACCCGGAGAACGTGCTGCGGCTCGTGGTCGAGGCGGCCGCGGAGATCGCGGACGCCGACCTGGGCCTCGCCATGCTCGCCACGGACGAGGACGACGGCACGCTCACCGTCGAGGCGTCCAGCGGCGAGCCGGTCGTCGCCACGCTGAGCCCGCGCAGCGCCGCCGCCAAGGCCGCCCGGACCGGCGTGCCGGTGATGGCCGACGACGTGACGAACGACCCGCGCACGGCCCCGTACGTGCCGCACGCGCTGCGGACCTACGGGCCGTTCGCCGTGGCCCCGTTCGGCACCTCCGACCGCAAGATCGGCGCGCTCGCGGTCTACCGGCGTCGGGACAAGCCGGCGTTCACGCAGGAGACGGTGGACGTGCTGTCGTCGTTCGCGGCCCAGGCAGGGCTCGCCGTGGTGCTCGCGGAGGGCTTCACCGCACGGCAGCGCGTCGCGGTCTACGAGGAGCGCGAACGCATCGCCCGCGACCTGCACGACGTGATCATCCAACGCCTCTACGGCGCCGGCGTGCAGCTCAGCCTGCTGGAACGGCGCCTGGGCAAGAAGCTCGACCACACCGACCGCACCCGGATCAACGAGGCCGTCGACCTGGTCGACGAGACGATCGCCGAGGTCCGCGGGACCGTCCGCAAGCTGCGCAACACCGACCCCGCCGACTCGGCCGACCTGCACGACTCCATCAAGGCCGAGGTCCGCACCGCCGGCGAGCTGCTCGGGTTCGCGCCGCGCCTGCACGTGGCGGGCGACCTGGCGAACGTGCCGCGCAAGCACGCCGACGACGCCCGCGCGGCGTTGCGCGAGGCGCTGTCGAACGTCGTGCGGCACTCGGGCGCCACGAACGTCCAGATCGACGTGCGGCGCGACGAGAAGCACCTGCTGCTGCGAGTCGCGGACAACGGCTGCGGCATCCCGTCCGGCGTGACTCAACGCGGATTGCGGCACCTCGCGGAACGGGCGAAGGCGGCGAGTGGCGATTTCCGCGTCGCGAGTTCGCCGAACGGGACGACGCTCACCTGGTCCGTCCCCGTTTAGCCACCCATGCGGCGGCTTGCGTTCGCCGTTCCATGCCGAGTTTGGAGAGCACGGACGTCACGTAGTTCTTCACGGTCTTCTCCGCGAGGAACAACCGTTCACCGATTTGGCGGTTTGTCAGGCCTTCGCCGATGAGTTCCAGCACGCGCTGTTCCTGGTCGGTGAGGCCAACCGGGGCCGGATTGCGCATCCGTTCGAGTACCCGGCTTGTGGTGGCGGGGTCCAGAAGGGACCGTCCCGCCGCGACTTCGCGCACCGCCGTGACGACGTCCTGGCCGCGGACCTGTTTGAGCAGATAGCCCGAAGCACCGGCCATGATGGCCCCGACCAATGCCTCCTCGTCGTCGAAGGCGGTCAGGACCAGGCAGCGGATGCCCAGGTCGCGCAGGGTGCGGCACAGGTCGACGCCGCTGCCGTCGGGCAGCTGGACGTCCACGACGGCCACGTCCGGCGTCGTCTTCCCGGCCCGGGCAATCGCCTCGTCCACAGAACCGGCTTCGGCGATGACCGAGATGTCCTCCTCGTCGTCGAGCATCTCACGCAGTCCTCTGCGCACCACTTCGTGATCGTCAACCAACAAAACGCGCACTGGCACGAATCCACCGTACGTCGAATGGCTGTTCCTGAGTGAGACTCGGATTGAGACAGTTCTTGGCATGGCAGAAGGCTCGGTAAGGCCGATCGAGGAAGCAGATCGCATAGTTGTCGCTCGTTTGGTCCTCGAGCTGTGGGGCGCACACACGTCCGTCGCGCACGGCGAGGTGTTCTTCCCCGCGAGCCTGCCCGGCTTCCTCGTGGAAAAGCAGGGTCACGTGCTGGGTCTGCTCACCTACGCCGTGGCGAACCACCAGCTCGAAATCGTCACGATCGACGCGTTGCGCCGGGGCCGCGGTGTCGGCACCGCGCTGGTCGACGCCGCGGTCCGCCAGGCGCGCACGCTCGGCTGCTCCCGAGTGCGCCTGACGACCACGAACGACAACCTGGACGCGATCCGCTTCTACCAGCGCCGCGGGTTCAAGCTGGCCGCGCTCAGACCCGACGCCGTGCGGGAGGCGCGCAAGCTCAAGCCCGAGATCCCCGCCGTGGGGGATTTCGGCATCCCCATCACAGATGAGCTCGACCTCGAACGATGGGTCGCGCCGAGGCAGTAGTCCACAGCTGTCCACAGCTCTGTCCACAGGGTTGTGCACAACCCTGTGGCTAGACGTGGAGCGGGTTGAACGACTCGTCCCACGCGGCGGCGACCTGGTGGGCGCACGTGGACGGCGCGACGCCGCCCACCCCGGTGCCGAGCCCCGGCATCGCGATGGTGCGGACGGCGTCGCGCACCGGCGTGCCGTCCTCCAGGCGCCCGTCGAGCCAGAGCCGCAGGACGGCGCGGGCGGCCAGGTACGGGTGGACGGTGTCGACCGGCAGCCGTTCGCCGGGCAGGCGCATGGTCGGCGCGCTGATCAGCCACGCGGGCTCGGTCTCGCCCGTCGCCACGATCTGCGCCTCGCCCACCGGCAGCTCGCCGCCGTGCAGCGTGAGGACCGCGCTGCGGACGTTGTTCTCGACCTCGGGGAACGCCGTGGCGTAGACGGCGTCGATGCCGCCGCGCATCCAGCCCTGCGAGTTCGCGGGGCTGACTATCGCCTGCGCGTGGATGTCCAGCACGGAGCCCCGGTGCACCCGCACCCCTGTCCGGCCGTCGGCGACGGCGAGCCAGGCGTTCGCCATCGGTTCGTCGACCGCGCACAACACGAGTTCAGGCGCTAGAGCGGGCACGCCCCAAGCATTCCAGTTCGAACGGTCCCGGCGGAACCCAGGTTCGGCCGCCGACACGGGCGTGATTCCCGCCTCTACTCTTCACGGCGTGCCTCGCATTGCGTACTTCGGACCACAGGGGACCTTCACCGAGCAGGCCGCGCTGCGGTTCGACGGTGAGCTGGTGCCGGTCGAGACCATCCCGCTCGCCATCGCCGCGCTGCGCGCCGGGGAGACGGAGTTCGCGTGCGTGCCCATCGAGAACTCCGTCGAGGGCGCCGTGCCGGCCACCCTCGACGCCCTCGTGCGCGACGAACCGGTCGTCGCCGTGGCCGAGACCGTGCTCGACGTCCGGTTCAGCGTCCTGGTCCGCCCCGGCACCTCCGAGATCCGCACCATCGCCTCGCACCCGCACGCGTTGGCCCAGGTCCGGGAGTGGATCGCGGCGTCGCTGCCGGGCGTGACCTCGATCGCCACCTCGTCGACCGCCGCGGCCGCCGCCGCCGTGGAACAGGGCGAGTTCGACGCCGCCGTGACCGCGCCCGTGGCCGTGCAGCACTACCGGCTCGACGAGTACGCGACCGACGTCCTCGACGTGCCGGACGCGCGGACGCGGTTCCTGCTGCTGCGCCGGCCGGGGTCGCTGCCGGAGCCGACCGGGGCCGACCGCACGAGCGTCGTCGTGACCACCCCGAACCGCGTCGGTGTGCTGTCGGAACTGCTCACCGAGCTCGCGCTGCGTGGCATCAATCTCACCGGTCTCGAATCGAGACCCACGAAGGGCAAACTGGGGACGTACCGCTTCTACATCGACGTCGAGGGGCACATCGCAGAGCCGAGGATCGGTGACGCGCTGGCCGCGCTGCACCGTCACTCGCACGAGATCCGGTTCCTCGGGTCCTTCCCGAAGGCCGATCACGAGCCCTCCGAGGCTCGCACCGACGAGTTCGCCGCAGCCGCCTCCTGGGTCGATGCTGTCAGAAAGGGCGAGCGCGGGTGAGGTTGCTGCTGGTCAGGCACGGTGAGACGGCGTCGAACATCGAGCGGAAGCTGGACACGCTGATGCCCGGCCCCCCGCTGACGGACCTGGGGCAGAAGCAGGCGCGCGAGCTCGCCGACCTGCTCGCGGCGGAGTCGGTGACCGCGGTCTACGCGAGCATCGGCCTGCGCGCCCAGCAGACCGCCGCGCCGACCGCCGAGCGCTTCGGCCTGCCGGTGCAGGTCCTGGAGGGCGTCCACGAGATCCAGGTCGGTGACCTGGAGGGCCGCAACGACACCGAGGCGTACCGCACCTACCTCGAGACCGTGATCAAGTGGGCCGAAGGCGCGCTGGACGTGTCGTTCCCCGGCGACGGCGAGAGCGGGCAGCAGGTCCTCGACCGGTTCCTCGGCGCCGTCGAGTCGATCCGCCGCGACGAGGGCACGGTCGTGATCGTGACCCACGGCGGCGCGGGCCGCATGGGCGCGCTGGCGCTGGCGTCGAACATCCCGGTCGAACTGGCGGAGAACCTGCTGCCGAACACCGGCGTCGTCGTGCTGGAGTCCGACGGCGACGGCTGGGTCTGCCGGTCGTGGGCCGGCGTCGAGATCTAGGCGCTGGGACCCAGGCGCTGGGGTTTCAGGTGCCGAGGTCTAGGCGCTGAGGTCCAGCCACTCGCCGAGCCGCAGCACGTGCGCGCGTGCTCCGGCGTGCTTCTCGAACTCGGTCTCCGGGTCCTCGACCTCGACGTAACCGGGCAGCTTCACCGGCTGCCCGGTCTCGTAGTGCACCGGCACCGCGTACCGCGCCCCGAGGATCTCCGCCGCCGCCGCGGCCTGGAACGGGTCCATCGCCGCGGTGACCGGACTGGGCGGTTGCAGGTGCGGCGCGTCGACCACGGCCCCGTTGGCGGGCAGGAACGCCGCGTCGACCGGCCCGAACCGCCGCGCGACCAGCCACCACCAGCCGTGGAACATCGTGTCGCCGCCGTGGAAGACCCGCTGCCCGTCGGCCTCGACGACCCAGTTGACCTGCGGGTCGCCCAGCCCGTCGATCGACGGCACGGCCGTGACCGTGAACGGCCCGATCTCGCTCACGCTCCACGTGTCCACAACGCGCGCGTTGAGGCCGTACTGCCGTAGCTCGCTCTCGCCCAGCAACGTCGCCACGTTGTCCACGTCGTCGCCGTACCCGCGTGCCGGCCGCAGCACCGGCGCGTTCCCGGCGAGGACGGAGGCGAGCGCCTTCGCGTCGGTGTGATCGCGGTGCAGGTGCGTGACCAGCGCCCCGGAGGCCTGCCCGGTCGCGCTGGTCAGCCCCGTGCCCGGCTGCCAGCCGGTGAACAGCGGCGTCAGGTCCTGCACGTAGTCGATCACCAGCCGCTCGCCGCCCGCCTCGACCTCGACCCCGGCCCATCCCAGTCGTCTCACTCGCATGGTCCCGGAAATTAGCGTACGACCGTCCTCTAATCAATAGCGAACGCGCGTACGCTATCTTTGGTCGCATGTCACCGCGACGTTCCGCGGCCGAGGCGCAGCAGACTCGGGGCCGCATCCTGAGCCGGGCCGCCGAGATCGCCTCGGCGGAAGGCCTGGAAGGCATCACCATCGGCCGGCTCGCCGAGGAGCTGGAGATGAGCAAGTCCGGGGTGCACAAGCACTTCGGCACGAAGGAGACCCTGCAGATCTCGACGCTGGACAAGGCGTTCGTCGACTTCTGGCACCGCGTGGTCGAACCGGCCCTGCCGTCACCGCCCGGCCTGCGCCGGCTGCGCGTGGTGTGCGCGAACTCGGTCTCGTACCTGGCCGAGCCCCTGCTGCCCGGCGGGTGCCTGATGACCGCCGCCCTGTCGGAGTTCGACGGGCGGCCCGGCGCGGTGCGCGACGCGGTGGCCGAGGTGTGGTCGCGGTGGCAGGGACAGCTGCGGTCGGACCTGGTCACGGCGGTGGAGGGCGGGGAGCTGCCGGGGTCGTTCGACGTGGAGCAGGCGCTGTTCGAGATCGTGGCGGCCGGGTTGGCGCTGAACGCGGCAATGCAGCTGCAGCACGACCCGGCGGCGGTGGGACGGGCCCGGCGGGCGGTCGAACGGGCGCTGGAGCAGGGCTAGCCGCGGGTGCGGGCGGGTCTTGTGGCGTGAGCGGGGTGGGGCATGTGGCTATCGGCCCGGCCACCACCACTCTCGGTGGTGTGGGGTGGTTGGTGGTGCGGGCCGGAGGGGGTTATCGGCGCGGCCACCACCACTCTCGGTGGTGTGGGGTGGTTGGCGGTGCGTGCCGGAGGGGGTTATCGGTGCGGCCACCACCACTCTCGGTGGCGTGAGGCGGTTGGCCGTGCGGGCCGAGGGGGTTATCGGTGCGGCCACCACCACTCCTCGCCACGTGCGGGCGCAGCTGTCGTTCACTCATCCGCCGCCGCTGGGCACCACGCTTGCCCTCGCCACACGAGTCGCCGCCACACGGGCCGCCGCCACACCGAAAGCCAGGCCCCTGACCAGGCGCGACTCAACCCCCGGCGCTCCCAGCCCCAGGCCGAACCTCAGCCCCCGCCCCGACCCCAGGCCGAACCCCAGCCCCCAGGCCGAACCCCAGCCCCCAGGCCGAACCCCAGCGCCGACTGACCGCAGCCCTGACCTAACCCCAGCCCCGACCTAACCCCAGAGCCCCGACCTAACCCCAGCCCAGCTCGTGCAGCCGCGCGTCGTCCACCCCGAAGTGGTGCGCGATCTCGTGCACGACGGTGATGGTGACCTCCTCCACCACGTCGTCCTCCGTGTGGCACACGTCGAGGATCGCCTCGCGGTAGATGAAGATGTGGTCCGGCAGCGCGCCGCCGTAGTCCGTGGAGCGCTCGGTCAGCGCGATGCCCTGGTAGAGGCCCAGCAGCGACGGCTCGTCGGGGTTGCGGTCCTCCACCAGCACCACGACGTTGTTCATCGCGTGCGTGAACTCCGGCGGGACCAGGTCGAGGGCCTCTTCGACCAGTTCCTCGAAGCGGGCCCTGGTCATCTCGACGGTCATCGGTTCTCGGAGGTCGTCGTGGGGGCGCCGCTCGAGGACGGCTTGTCCGGCTTGTTCGAGTCCGAGGGCTTGTTCGACTCCGAGGACGGCTGGCCCGACTCCGAGTGCAGCGGGGCGCCGGTCGGCTCGTCCTGCGGCCGCACCGAGGTGGTCTGCGGCGGGTTCGCCGTGGTCAGCGGGGCGCCGTTGGGGTTGCGGACGCTGTCCTTCCACGCGACCAGGGTGTCGCCCTGGGGGAAGGCGCCGATCTTGCAGTTGGCCTTGCGGGAGCCGACGGCCCAGCTCTCCTCCGCGCGGGTGTCCCACGTGTAGAGCAGGCCCTTGGCCTTCAGGTCGGCGCCGCCGGTGTACTCGGTGGCGATCGCGGCGCACTTCTCCGACATCACGGCGGTCTGCTGCTCCAGCGGCAGGAACGGGCCCTCCGGGTGCTGCACGACGCCGACGATCTCGAACGCGTGCGGCTTCGCGCACTCGATCGGGTCACCGACCGTGTTGTTCTCACCGAGCGCGAGGCACACGCCGGGGTCGTACACGTTCGAC
Organism: Lentzea sp. NPDC060358; assembly: GCF_042725365.1. Lineage (NCBI taxonomy): Bacteria > Bacillati > Actinomycetota > Actinomycetes > Pseudonocardiales > Pseudonocardiaceae > Lentzea > Lentzea sp. NPDC060358. The sequence goes on from NZ_JBHXCW010000003.1 coordinate 100,756, forward strand.
TGGTCCTGCGTCTTCGCGCTGCCGTACGACGGCAGGGCGGCGCCGGACGGCGCGGCGACCTGGAGGCCGCACCGCAACTGCCGGTAACCGCCCGACCACCGGTGCTCGTCCGGGTTCAGCGTGCTGATGCCGTACTTGCCCTTCGGGTCGAGCTTGCCGGCCATGTAGGTGGCCGCGGCCTGGGTGCAGTTGTCCTGCGCGATCTTCTCCCAGGCCTCCGCGTTCGGGAACGGCGCTTCCTTCGGGTAGGCGGCGGTGATGTCCGCCGTGCCGGTCACCTCGAACTTGTGCGCGGCCGAGCAGTCAACCTTCTGCGCGTCGGACAGGTCGGCCTTTTCCCAGTTCAGGCACTCGCCGGCGGCGGCCTGGTAGGCGGCGTTGACCAGTTCGCGCTTCGTTCCGAGCGGTCCGCCGGACAGCATCGACGTGAACGCCGACACCATCAGGAGGGCGAACGCGCCCACGAAAGCACCGACCATCACGACCCGCGTGTCGCGGATGTGACCAGATCGACTCAACCAACCGGCGCTCGGAGACATCTCATCCATGATGCCCGTGCCGTGTGAGGCGGCTGTGCGCCGGGGTTGGGTCGAGTGTTGCTTTTAGGACACTCGTCACTGAATCGGCCGTGTTTTTTCCGTCTCGCTAGGTACCTTGCCCGCGGGAGTGGTGATGACTGACAACAACTTGCCAGAGCCTGGCCAGCCGACGCCGCAGTCGGGACCGCCCGGACAACCGCAGCAACCGCCGCCTTACCAGCCGGCGCCGAACGAGCCTGCGTCGCAGAAGCCCACCAAGGGCCAGGTGCGGCAGCAGCAGGCCGGCGTGACCAAACCGCGCCAGCCGACGGTGGCCGAGCAGCGCGCTCGTGCCGCCGCGCAGAAGGCGCAGCAGGAGCGGTTCGCCGCCGAGTCCGCCGCCTTCGAGAAGAAGCGGAAGACGCGGAAACGCCTGCTCATCGGTGGTGGTGTCACCGTCGGCGTGGTCGCGCTGGTCGCGATCTGGTACGCGGCTGCGAGCCCGAAGAACGTGACCGCGCAGTGCACCGACCAGAACAACGTCATCGTCGACGACGACTACTGCTCGGACAGCTACTACCGCAGCCACGGCGGGTACTCGAGCGGTGGTTTCATCTACATCGGTGGCTCTTCGTACCGCTACAACTACGGAGGGTCCGGCTCGATCGGCCAGAAGGCCGTCGGCGGCAGTTACACGATCCCCAAGGGTGCGAACGTCTCGACCAAGTCGGGCACGTCGGTGCAGCGCGGCGGCTTCGGCATCAGCAGCGGCTCGAAGAGCAGCGGAGGCTGAGCACAGTTGCGTCGTGAAAGTTCACAGCCGCGGCCGAACTGGCAGCGGACGGTCTCCGACCAGGGGCTCGTGTTCGGCCTGCCCGCGCGGTACGCGAACGGCTCCGAGCGCCCGTACTGGGACGAGTCCGTGCACTACGTGTTCGACATGAGCGAGATCCTGTCGCTCGAAGCCGACGTCGAGCTGCTCCACTCCATGTGCCTCGACGCGGTGGACAACGTGGTGCTCACCGAGCGCTACCGGGACTTCGGCATCCCGGAGTGGGTGTGGCCGCACATCGCCGAGTCGTGGCGGCGGCGCGACCCGCACGTCTACGGGCGCTTCGACCTGCGCTACGACGGGTCCGGCCCGGCCAAGATGCTCGAGTACAACGCGGACACCCCCACGTCGCTGCTGGAGGCCGCCTACATCCAGTGGTACTGGAAGACCGACGTCTTCCCGGACGACGACCAGTGGAACTCGCTGCACGAGCGCCTGGTCGAGCGCTGGGGCGAGATCGGTGCCAAGCTCCCCTCCGGCGAGCTGCACTTCAGCTGGTCGAGCGCCGACCCGTCCGGTGAGGACCACCTCACGATCGCCGGGCTGCAGGAGACGGCCGCCGAGGCCGGCCTGAACACGGTCGGCATCGCGATGGAGGACATCGGCTGGGACTCGCTGCTCAACCGGTTCGTCGACCTCGAAGAGGCCCCGATGGGCACGGTGTTCAAGCTCTACCCGTGGGAGTGGGTGGTCGAGGACCAGTTCGGCCGCCACGCCGTCGAGTCGCTGCCCGGCACGCTGTGGCTCGAGCCGCTGTGGAAGATGCTGCTCTCCAACAAGGCGCTGCTCGCGATCCTGTGGGAGATGTACCCGGGCCACCCCAACCTGCTCCCGGCCTACCTGAACGACCCCGGAATGCTCACCGAGTACGTGCGCAAGCCGCTGCTCGGCCGCGAGGGGTCGAACATCCAGATCGTCGCCCCCGGTTACGAGACGCAGACCGGCGGCGTGTACGGCAAAGAGGGTTTCGTTTACCAGCTGTTCGATCCGCTTCCGGACTTCGACGGCTACCGCCCCGCGTTGGGAGCCTGGGTCGTCGGCGACACGTCGGCAGGCCTCGGCATCCGGGAAACGGTCGGTCTCGTGACCGACGATGGCGCGGCGTTCGTGCCGCATCGAATTGTTGAGTAAGACTCCGAAAGGGAACAGCACATGTACGAGCTCGCGTTGGACCCCGGCTTCGGCTCGGCGATCGGCCGGGGCATCGGCGCCATCGCGCTGTACGCCGTCGTCGGTCTGGTCCTCATGGTGTTCGGCTTCTACGCGATCGACTGGACGACGCCGGGCAAGCTGTCGATCCTCGTCCGCAACGGTGCCCCGAACGCCGTGATCGTGACGGCCTCAGGCCTCATCTCGATGGCGTTCATCGTGGTCGTCGCCATCCTCAGCGCCGTCGGCAAGCTCGACGAGGGCCTGCTCACCTCGCTGATCTACGGCATCGTCGGCATCGTCGTGCAGGTCGCGGCCGTGCGCCTGCTGGAGTGGGTGACCAGGCTGGACATCGGCTCGATCATCGAGTCGGACCGGTTCGCGCCGGCGTCCGTCGTCGTCGCCGCGGCGCACTTCGCCCTCGGCCTCGTGGTCGCGTTCGCGATCTACTAGGTCGCACGACTTCGAAGGGACCCGGTGCTCAGGCGCCGGGTCCCTTCGCGTCGCACGGGGTGGGTGCGGGCAGCTCCCCGCGGCGGGGGAGACGCCCGTGAACCGGCGGAACCCGCCCGTCGGGTGAGCCTGGTCGCAGAAGCCCGCGCCGTCGCCACCACCCTCGCCACCCGGGTCCGCGACCACCGCAACCGGATATCCGGATGAAGCGCGGATCGGGTGGCGACTACCCTTTCGCAGGTGATCGACCTCAAGGTGTTGCGCGAGAACCCGGAGATCGTGCGCGCTTCGCAGCGCGCCCGTGGCGAGGACGAGGGCGTCGTCGACTCCCTGCTGTCCGCTGACGAGCGCAGGCGCAGCGCCATCTCCCGCGCGGACACCCTGCGCGCCGAGCAGAAGGTGCTCGGCAAGGAGGTCGGCAGGGCCAAGGGCGACGAGCGCGCCGCCCTGCTCACCAAGGCGAAGGACCTGGCCGGCGAGGTCAAGGCCGCCGAGGCCGAGCAGAACGCCACGGCCGCCGAGGTCGACGAGCTGCTGGCGAAGATCCCGAACCTGGTGCACCCGGACGCCCCGGTCGGCGGCGAGGACGACTTCCGCGTCGTCAAGACCGTCGGCGAGCCGCGCGTGTTCGACTTCGAGCCCCAGGACCACCTCGACCTGGGCACCAGGCTCGGCGCGCTCGACATGGAGCGCGGCGCCAAGGTCAGCGGCTCGCGGTTCTACTTCCTCAAGGGCGTGGGCGCGCAGCTCGAGCTGGCGCTGCTCAACATGGCGGCGGCGCAGGCCACGGCCAACGGGTTCGAGCTCATGATCACGCCCACGCTGGTGCGGCCGGAGATCATGGCGGGCACCGGCTTCCTGGGCGCCCACTCGAGCGAGATCTACCACCTGCCCAACGACGACCTGTACCTCGTCGGCACGTCGGAGGTGCCGCTCGCCGGCTACCACGCCGACGAGATCCTCGACGGGGAACGCCGGTACGCGGGCTGGTCGTCGTGCTACCGCCGCGAGGCCGGGTCGTACGGCAAGGACACCCGCGGCATCATCCGCGTGCACCAGTTCAACAAGGTCGAGATGTTCTCCTACGTCAAGCCCGAGGACGCCGAGGCGGAGCACGCCCGGCTGCTCGGGTACGAGGAGGAGATGCTCGCCAAGATCGAGGTGCCCTACCGCGTCATCGACACGGCGACGGGCGACCTCGGCACGTCCGCGCACCGCAAGTTCGACTGCGAGGCGTGGGTGCCGACCCAGCAGAAGTACCGCGAGCTGACCTCGACGTCGAACTGCACCACGTTCCAGGCGCGCCGCCTCAACGTGCGCTACCGGGACGACAACGGCAAGTCGCAGATCGCGGCCACGCTCAACGGCACGCTGGCCACCACGCGGTGGATCGTCGCGATCCTCGAGAACCACCAGAACGCCGACGGCTCGGTCACCGTTCCCGAGGCCCTGCGGCCGTTCATGGGCACGGACGTCCTCAAGCCCCGGTAGTCACCCCAGCCGGTCGGCGACGTGCTTCGCGATCTCCAGCGAGCCCGTCGCCGCCGGTGAGGGCGCGTTCAGCACGTGCACCTGGCGGTCCGCGGTCTCGATGAGGAAGTCGTCGACGAGCGACCCGTCCGGCAGCATCGCCTGCGCCCGCACGCCGCTCTCCGCGCGCACCAGGTCGTCCTCCCGCACGGCGGGCACGAGCCGGGCGAGCGAGGCGGCGAAGCGCTTGCGCGACACCGACCGCAGCACCTCCTCCACGCCGGTCCGCGCGTACCTGCGGGCCAGCCGCCACGCGCCGGGGAAGCGGGCCACGTCGGCCACGTCGGTCAGCGACACGTCCCGCCACCGGTAGCCCTCGCGCCGCAGCGCGAGCACGGCGTTCGGGCCGCAGTGCACCGAGCCGTCGAGCATCCGGGTGAGGTGCACGCCGAGGAACGGCAGCGTCGGGTCCGGCACCGGGTAGATCAGGCCGCGCACGAGATCGGTGCGCCGCAGCTCGTAGTACTCCCCGCGGAACGGGACGATCCTCGCCGCGGGGGACAGGCCCGCGAGCCGCGCGATCCGGTCGCTGTGCAGGCCCGCGCAGTTCACCAGCACGTCGGCGCGGACGACCCCCTGCGGCGTCGCCACCTCCACCGCGGCACCGGTCGTCCTGATCGCCAGCGCGGGTGAGTGCAACCGCAGGTCGTGGCCGTCGAGCGAGCGCACCAGGGCCGCGCACACCGCCGGGTAGTCGATGATCCCGGTGCTCTCCACGCGCAACGCGGCCACGCAGGCGACCTCGGGCTCGTGCTCCAGCGCCTCCGCTGCGGAGATCAGCTTCGCGGGCACGCCGTTCGCCTCCGCGCGGGCGGCCAGGTCGTGCAGCCGCGGCAGCTCGTCGTCGGAGGTCGCCACGACGAGCTTGCCGCACACCTCGACCGGCACGCCGTGCTCACGGGCGAAGGCGATCATCGACGCGTTGCCGGCCACCGACATCCGCGCCTTGAGCGACCCCGGCCGGTAGTAGAGGCCCGCGTGCACGACGTTCGAGTTGTGGCCGGTCTGGTGGGCGCCCCAGCGCCCCTCCTTCTCCAGCACCGTCACGCGGTCACCGCGCGCGGCCAGCTCGGCGGCCACCGCCAGTCCGACGATCCCGCCACCGATCACCACAACAGAGCGCACGATGACGGAATCTGAATCGGCGTCGTGCCGTTACAGGTGCCGCGCCAGCGTCGGCAGGACGTCCGCCGCCACGTTCTCCAGCACCTGCTCGCTGCCCGCGTAGACGCCGTCGTGCCGCGGCCAGTGCGCCACCACGTCGGTGAAGCCCAGCTCAGCGGCCCTGCCCACGGCGTCGACGAAGCACTCGACGCTCGACAGCGAGTACACCGGCGCCGAGTCGAGGTTGAGGTAGCGGGTCACCCGCGACGTGCGGCCCTGCGTGGCCAACGTCTCAGTGAAGCGCTCGGACATCTCGGCCACGCCGCGCCACCACGTCTCGTGGTCCTCGGTCTCCGGGCCGGTGGTGACCCAGCCCTGGCCGTGCCGCGCGGCGACGGCCATGGCCTTCGGGCCGTTGGCGGCGATCACGAACGGCAGCCGCGGCCGCTGCACGCAGCCGGGTGCGCTGCGGGCCTCCTCCGCCGAGTAGAACCGGCCGCTCCACGTCGTGCGGTCCTGCACCAGCAGCCGGTCGAGCAGCTCGACGAACTCGCCGAATCGGGCCGTCCGGTCGCCCGGCAGCAACGGCTTGGCGCCGGTCACGATCGTGTCGTACCCGGGCCCACCTGCGCCGACGCCGAGCGTGAACCGGCCGTCGGACACGTCGTCGACCGCCATCAGCTCCCGCGCGAACGGCACGGGGTGGCGGAAGTTCGGGCTCGCCACGAACGTCCCCAGCCTGATCCGCGACGTGACCAGCGCCGCGGCTGTCAGGGTCGGGACCGCGCCGAACCACGGGCCGTCCACCAGCGTGCGCCAGCCGAGGTGGTCGTAGGTCCACGCGTGGTGGAACCCGTACTCCTCGGCCGCGCGCCACTTGGGTTCGGCGATCCACCAACGGTGTTCCGGGAGAATCACGATTCCAGCGCGCACGGGTCGTACGGTAACCAGCTGTTCAGCGGCGGACGAACTTGGCTCATGCAATCGACAGGGCAAGATGTTCTGCGTGGAACAACCGCGCCTGGTCGCCTCCGATGTCGATGGAACCCTCCTCAGCACGCTGGAGTCGGTGAGCCCGCGCACGACCGCGGTCGTCGCCCGCGTGCTCGCGGCAGGCGTGCCCTTCGTCCTGGCCACCGGGCGGCCGCCGCGCTGGGTCCCGCGCATCGCCGCCGAGGCCGGGCTCGACGGGTTCGCCGTGTGCGCGAACGGCGCGGTGCTCTACGACATCGGCAAGGACGAGATCGTCTGGGCGCGCACGCTCAGCCCCGTGCAACTGCACGACGTCGCGGCTGCGGTCGACAGCGTGCTCGACGACTGCACCTACGCCGTCGAGCTGGTCGGCGGGCCCGACGACGAACTGACCTTCGTCGCCGAGCTCAGCTACACCCACCCGTGGCCGGAGGGGCCGCACAGCGGACTGTCCCGCGCCGAGACGCTCGGCCGCCCCGCGGTCAAGCTGCTGGTCCGCAACAGCGCCATGACCAGCGGCGAGATGGCCGGGGCGATCAACGAGGTGCTGCACGGCGAGGTCGACCTCACCTACTCCACCGACCACGGCCTGGTCGAGATCGCGGTGCACGGCGTCACGAAGGCGTCGGGGCTCGCCGACGTGGCGGAGCGGTTCGGCGTCGAGCCCGAGCACGTGATCGCGTTCGGGGACATGCCGAACGACGTCGAGATGCTGCGGTGGGCCGGGCACGGCGTGGCGATGGCCAACGGCCACGAGGCCGCGAAGGCCGCGGCGGACGAGGTCACCGGCCCGAACTCCGAGGACGGCGTCGCCATGGTGCTGGAACGGTGGTTCTGAGCGCTGGATACCCTGTGCGCACTTCCGGCAGATCCCGACTCGAAGAGGTTCCCGTGCGTGCACTCGTGACCGGCGGCGCCGGTTTCATCGGCTCCACCCTGGTCGACCGCCTGCTGCGCGACGGGCACGAGGTCCACGTCGTCGACGACCTGCGCCGCGGCACGCGCACGGCGCCCGCGGACCCGGCCTGCGCCGACCGGTACTCCTTCACGCAGCTCGACATCGCGAGCCCGGAGCTCGCCGACGTCGTCGCCGGGTTCGGCCCCGAGGTCCTCTTCCACCTCGCCGCGCAGATCGACGTGCGGGTCAGCGTGGCGGACCCGATCCTCGACGCGCAGCAGAACGTCATCGGCACGATCAACGTCGCCGAGGCCGCCCGCAAGGCCGGCGCCCGCAAGGTCTGCTTCGCCTCCTCCGGCGGTTCGATCTACGGCACGCCGGAGCAGCTGCCGGTCTCCGAGGCCGTGCCGATCAACCCGAAGTCGCCGTACGCGGCGAGCAAGGTCTCCGGCGAGGTGTACCTCAACACCTACCGCCAGCTCTACGGCCTGGAGTGCACGCACCTCGCGCTGGCCAACGTCTACGGCCCGCGGCAGGACCCGCACGGCGAGGCCGGCGTGGTGGCGATCTTCGCGAACGCCCTGCTGGCCGGGAAGCCGACGAAGCTCTTCGGCGACGGCGGCAACACGCGCGACTACGTCTTCGTCGAGGACGTCGTGGCGGCGTTCGTGGCGGCGTCGGGTGAGAACGGCGGCGGCGAGCGCTACAACATCGGCACCGGTCAGCAGGTGTCGGACAAGGACCTGCACAGCCTGGTCGCCGCGGCGGCCGGCGCTCCCGACGCCCCGGAGTACGCCCCGGCGCGCCTCGGCGACCTGCGGGCCTCCGCGCTCGACGCGTCGAAGGCCGCCCGCGACCTCGGCTGGGTGCCCGAGGTCGACATCAAGACCGGCGCGGAGCGGACCGTGGAGTACTTCCGCACCGCCTGAGCGAACGCGATCGGCCCCGTCCCGCACGTGCGGGACG
>NZ_JBHXCW010000004.1:0-84909 GCF_042725365.1 Lentzea sp. NPDC060358
GCCTCGCCCAGCGGGCGCATGGCGGTGGCCAGTTCCACCAGCCGGGCACCACGACCAGGCACCAGAACCAGGACGCACCGATCGCGACAGCCGCGCACGCGGCCCGTCGCCCGGCGGAGCGCGCTCTGCGCACCGCACGTCCGAAGGCCGAACGGGAGCACCGATGAAGGACCGAAAGGCGGTGCGGATCCCCGCGCCCACCGGACGACCGCGGCTGGACGGCGACGTGCCGGTCGTCGCGGTGGTGGGCGGCGGCATCGCCGGTCTGGCGGCGGCCACGCTGCTCGCGGAGCGGGGCGCGCGGGTCGTGCTGTACGAGCGCGAGTCCTACCTCGGCGGGCGGGTCGGCGGGTGGAGCACGCGGCTCGCCGACGGCAGCGACGTCACGATGACCCGCGGGTTCCACGCGTTCTTCCGGCAGTACTACAACCTGCGCTCGCTGCTGCGGCGCGTCGACCCGGACGGCCGGGCGCTGACCGCGATGCCGGACTACCCGCTGTGGCACGCGCGCGGTGACCGCGACTCGTTCGCCGGCATGCCGACGACGGCGCCGTGGAACGTGCTGGCGTTCCTGCGGCGCAGCCCCACCTTCCGCTGGCGCGACCTGCCCGAGATGAACCCCGAGGCGGCGCTGAAGCTGCTCGACGTGTCGGTGCCCGGCGTCTACGACGAGCTCGACGGCATCGACGCGGCCGAGTACCTGCAACGGGTCCGGTTCCCCGAGGCCGCGCACGCCCTCGCGTTCGAGGTGTTCTCGCGCAGCTTCTTCGCGCACCCCGGCGACATGTCGGCCGCCGAGCTCGCGGTCATGTTCCACATCTACTTCCTCGGGTCGAACGAGGGGCTGCTCTTCGACGTCGCGGCCGACCCGTTCCCGCACGGCCTGTGGGACCCGCTGGGCCGGCGCCTCACCGAGCTGGGCGCCGACGTGCGCACCGGCGTGGACGTGCAGTCGATCGAGCCGGGCGGCACGCGGCGGTTCACCGTGACCACCGGCGACGGCGTGCTCGAGGCCGACGCCGTGGTCCTCGCCGCCGACGTGAACGGGCTGCGCGCGGTCGTGGGGTCCTCGCCGCGGCTCGGTGACGAGAGCTGGCGGGCGCGGGTGGCCGGGCTGCGGACCGCGCCGCCGTTCCTCGTGTCGCGGTACTGGCTCGACCGGCCGGTCGACCGGCCCGGGTTCATCGGCACGAGCGGCTACGACCTGCTCGACAACGTCAGCGTCCTCGACAACTACGAGCACGAGGCCAGGGCGTGGGCCGCGCGCACCGGCGGTTCCGTGGTGGAGCTGCACGGGTACGCCATTCCGTCCGATGTGGACGAAGTGGAGGCGAAGCGGCGGCTCTGGGACCAGCTGAGCGAGGTCTACCCCGAGACCAGGGGCGCCACCGTCGTCGACGAACGGCACGAGTGGCGCGCCGACTGCCCGATGTTCCCCGCCGGCGGCTACGAGGACCGGCCGCGGGTCACCACGCCGGACGACTTCCTCGTGCTGGCGGGCGACCTGGTGCGCATCGACCTGCCGGTGGCGCTGATGGAACGCGCCGCCACGACCGGTTTCGCCGCGGCCAACCAGCTGCTCGGCCGATGGGGTGTCACGGGGACCGACCTCTGGACGGTGCCCGTCGAAGGCCGCGTGCCGCTGCTGCGCGCGGCCGCTCGCCGGCGGCGGTCGGCATGAGCGTCGGCGTGGAGCACCGCGTCGAGCGCCCCGCCCTGCGCAGGGCGCTGCCGGCCGTGGCGTGGGTCTGCGGCGCGCTCGTCGTGCTGGCGCAGATCGTGTACTCGATGACCGCGCCCGAGGACCGGATCTTCACGACGGTCGCCTCGGTGGCCGCGTTCGCGGTGGCGTCCGTGTGCGATGCCCTGGCCCGTTTCGGGCCGCGGGCGGCGGTGCTGCTGGTGGCGGTCGCCGGGGGCGGCGGGCTGCTGGCCGAGACGATCGGCGTGCACACCGGGTTCCCGTTCGGCGAGTACCGCTACACCGGGTCGCTGGGCCTGGAGGTCGCCGGGGTGCCGGTCGTCGTCGCGATGGCCTGGGTGATGATGTGCTGGCCCGCGTTGCTCGTCGGCCGGTCGCTCGCCGCGTGGGCGCGCCCCGACCGTCCACTGTGGCTGGTCGTCGGGATCGGCGCGTGGGCGCTGGCGTCGTGGGACGTGTTCCTCGACCCGCAGATGGTGGACGCGGGCCACTGGGAGTGGGCCCACCCCGAACCCGCGCTGCCCGGCGTCGACGGGATCCCGCTGACCAACTACGCGGGCTGGCTGCTGGTCGCCGTGCTCATGATGGCCGCGCTGCAGCGCACGGTCGGCGGTCCGCGCGTCACCCGCGAGCTCGACCTGCGCTCCGGCCCGGCGCCGGTGCTCTACCTGTGGACCTACGGCTCGTCGGTCTGGGCGCACGCGGCGTTCTTCGGCCGCCCCCTGGTGTCCCTGGTCGCCGGGGTGCTGATGGGACTGGTCGCGCTGCCGTTCGCCGTCGCGCTGTGGCGGGCTCATCGGTGAGGCGGCTGCTGCGCGCGGCGGTGCGCGGCGCCGCCGCCGGGTCCGCGCTGGCCGCGGCACACGCGCTGGTGAACGCCCGGCTGATGAGGGTCCCGGCGGCCGATCCGGCCGAGTGCCGGGAACCGGTGTCGGTCCTCGTGCCCGCGCGGGACGAGGCGCACCGGATCGCGCCGACCGTCGCCTCCCTGCTGGCGCAACGGGGTGTGGCGGACCTGGAGATCATCGTCCTGGACGACGGCTCGACCGACGGCACCGCCGGCGAGGTGCGCCGGGTCGCGGGCGACGACCCGCGCGTGCGCGTCGTGGAGGGGAAACAACCGCGGGACGGGGTGCCGGGCAAACCCCACGCGTGCGCCCAGCTGGCCGACCTGGCCGGGGGCCGCGTGCTGGTCTTCGTGGACGCCGACGTCGTGCTGGCACCCCACGCGATCGCCGCCGCCGTCGAGGTGTTGCGGGACAACGACCTCGACCTCGTGTCGCCGTTCCCGCGCCAGCTCGCCGACGGCACCGGAGCGCGCCTGGTCCAGCCGCTGCTGCAGTGGTCGTGGCTCGTGTTCCTGCCGCTGCGCCTCGCCGAACGCTCACCCCGGCCGTCGCTGGCCGCGGCGAACGGGCAGTTCCTGGTGGTGGACGCGGCGGCGTACGACCGCAGCGGCGGGTTCCGCGGCATCGCCACGGCGGTGCTCGACGACATCGCGTTGCTGCGGGCCGTGAAGCGCAGCGGCGGACGCGGTGTGGTCGTCGACGGTAGCACGGTCGCGGACTGCCGGATGTACGAGGACTGGGCGGAGGTCCGCGACGGCTACGAGAAGTCGCTGTGGTCGGCCACCGGGAGCCCGGCGGGCGCGGTGGCGCTGTCGCTCGTGCTGGCCTGGCTGTACGTCCTGCCGCCGGTCGCCGCGCTCGCGGGCTCGCGCGCCGGTGCCCTCGGCTACGCGGCGGGCGTGCTCACCAGGGTCGTGACCGCACGGCACACCGGGGGCCGGGTGTGGCCGGATGCGTTCGCCCACCCGGTGTCGGTGGGCGTGCTGGTGTCGCTCGTCGGACGCTCGTGGCGCGCGCGGCGGGCCGGGCGCCTGCACTGGAAGGGCCGGTCGTTGGGGGAGAGCAGCTGAGATGGCACGGGTAGCGGTGATCGGCGCCGGCATGGGCGGCTTGGCGGCGGCCGCGCGGCTCGCGAGGGCCGGGCACGACGTCACGGTCTTCGAACAGGCGGCGAGCCACGGCGGCAAGCTCGGCACGTTCCAGCGCGACGGCTTCACCTTCGACACCGGGCCGTCGCTGCTGACGCTCCCGCACGTCTACCGCGAGCTGTTCGCGGCCACCGGGGCGCCGCTCGACGACCTCGTCGAGATCGTCGCGGTGGAACCGACCTGCCGCTACCGCTTCCCGGACGGCTCCGAGGTGGACCTGCCGCACGCCGAGGAGCACTTGGAGGCGGCGCTGACCGACGCGTTCGGGCTCGAGGCCGCGCTGCAGTGGCGCGCGGTGCTGACCGACGCGGAACGGTTGTGGGGCCTGGTCGGCGAACCGGTGCTGCAGAACCCGCTGGGCGGCGTGCGCGACCTGCTGCGCCGCTCGGCGAGCGTCCGCGACCTGATGGCGATCGCGCCGTGGCGCACGCTGCGCGGGGTGGGGGAGCGGCGGTTCACCGACCCGCGGCTGCGCATGCTCCTCGACCGCTACGCCACCTACAGCGGCTCCGACCCCCGGCGCACGCCCGCGTTGATGACGGTGGTCCCGTTCATCGAACAGCGCTTCGGCGGCTGGTACGTGCGCGGCGGGCTGCGCCGTCTGGGCGACGCGCTGTACGGCCGCTGCCTCGACCTCGGTGTCCGCTTCCGGTTCGACGCCCCGGTCACCGCCGTCGAGTCCGCCGGCGGCGGAGTCACCGGAGTGCGCCTGCGGGACGGGGAACGGCACGCCGCCGAGGTCGTCGTGTCCGATGTGGACGCCGAGCACCTCTACGACGGCCTGCTCACCGACAAGCGCGCCCACCGTCCACGGCGGATGCTGCGCAAGACCCAGCCGTCGTTGTCGGGGTTCGTGCTCCTGCTGGCGTTGCGGGGCAGGACGCCGGACCCGGCCCACCACCGCGTGCTGTTCCCCGCCGACTACGACGACGAGTTCGACTCCCTCTTCGGCCGCCACCCGCGGCCGGTGCCGGACCCGGCGGTCTACATCTGCGCACCGGACGACCCCGCTATCGCACCCGAGGGCGACGAGGCGTGGTTCGTGCTGGTCAACGCTCCACGGCAGGGGGACGTCGACTGGACGGAACCCGGCCTCGCCGACTCCTACGCCGACCGCGTCCTGCGGATCATGGCCGAGCGCGGCGTCGACGTCCGGGACCGGTTGCGGTGGCGGGAGATCCGCACGCCGGCCGACTGGGCGCGCGAGACGGGCGCGGTCGGCGGGTCGATCTACGGCTCGTCGTCGAACGGGCCGCGGGCGGCGCTGCTGCGGCCCGCGAACCGCGCCCCGGTGCCCGGCCTGTTCCTCGTCGGCGGCTCGGCGCACCCCGGCGGCGGGCTGCCGCTCGTGGCGATGTCAGCGCGGATCGTGGCCCGGCTCGTCGGACCGGCCTGACGCGAACGGGCCCGTCCACGGCCGGTCGGTCAGCTCGCGCCGGATGCCGGTGACGAGCTGGCCGAACCCGACGGCGGCACAGCCCGCCCACACCAGGGCAGACACCGCGGCCCAGCTCCACCCGGTGACCGGGGTGCCACCCGGCGCCAGACCCGTTCCCGCACAGGCGATCGCGACGACGATCACCCTCGTCGGGCGCTCCGCCGCGGTGATCGCCCCGGCCGACGCCATGCCGACGGCCTGCGCCTTCGCCCGCGCGTACTCGTGCAGCAGCACCGAACCGCCGATGGCCGCGCACCACCACGCCTCGGCGCCGAGCACCAGCAGGACGAGCACCAGCGACAGGTCGGACAGCCGGTCCGCGACCGCGTCGACCACCGCGCCCAACGGCCGCACCCTGCCGGTGCGCAGCGCGACCGCGCCGTCCAGTCCGTCGAGGACACCGGTCGCGATCACCAGCAGCAGCGCGAGCAACGCCCACCGCCCGCCCCCGCCGGCGGCGGCGACCGCGCTCGCCGCGACCACCACGCCGGCCGCCGACAGCACGTCGGGGTGCACGCGGTCGAACGGCCGCGCCAGCGCGTGCACGAACCGCAGCCAGCCGACGACCAGGTTGCTGGCGGACACGTCCTCCCCGTGCAGCCGGGACCACCCGGCGACTGGGTTCGCCTCGTCACCGGTCATGCACACCACCGTAGGTGCAGGGATGAGCGCCCGCAGGTTCGGGTACTTCCCGATCATGCATGTTCTCCGCGCGGTGGCAGCGGCCACGTCGAGCGCGCTGCGCGGCCGGGACCTCCTGCTGTGGGCCGCGGGACTCACGTTCTTCTCCGCGCTCGGCCTGGTGCCGCTGCTGCTGCTCGCCCTGCGCGGGGTGGCGCTGCTGTTCGGCGAGCACCTCGTGGTGGACGGCGCGCGGACGGTGGGCGGCGCGCTGCCGCAGGCGCACGACCCGACCGCCGCGCTGGTCCAGCTCGCGGAGGCGACCACGACCACGTCCTGGCCGTTGCTCGCGGCGTCGCTGTTCCCCGCGACCCTCTACGGCGAGGGGCTGCGCCGCGGGCTCGTGCAGGCGGCCGGGGAGCACGCGACCAAGTGGACCGGCTGGGCGGGCCGGATCACGTTCCTCCCGGTGCTCCTGCTCGCGCCGCTGCTGGTCGCGCTGCCGCTGGCGTTCGCGCCGGACGTCGCCCGCCTCTACGACGCCGGCGGCTGGTCGGCCGTGCTGGGGGTCGCGCTGTCGTTCCACCTCGACCTGGTCCCGGTCTGCGTCACCGTGGGCCTGGTGTTCGCCCTCGTCGGGCCGGTCGCCCTGCCGTGGCGGACCGTCCTGGGGGCCGCGCTGCTGCTCGGCGGCACGCTCACCGGCTTCCTGCACGGGTTCGTGGTGTTCCTCGCGATCCCGGTGGACTGGGCGATCCCGTACGGCGGCCTGGCCGTTCCCGGCGCGGTCGCGGCGATCGGGCTGTGGCTGTTCCTGCTGCACGGCCTGCTGCTGTTCGGCTACCGGATCACGCTGAGCACCCACGACGTGCTGCGCCGCTGACCGACCCGCTACCGTGAGCGGGTGGAACGGCTGCGCGGCACCAGGTCGGCGGTGGCGCGCCGGATCACGGCGACGCACCTGATGGCGGTCGTGTGCTTCCTCCTCGCCATCGTCCCGACCGCCCTGCACCGCGAGGACGGCCTGCACGGCGTGAACCTCGCGTGCGGCGTGGCGACGGTGCTGCCGGTGCTCCTGGCGGCGCGCAACCTCCTGGTGGCGTGGCTGCTGTCCGTGCTGCTGGTGCTGTTCCTTCCCTGGGGCTACGGCGAGCGCACCGGCCCGGAGCTCGAGTGGGGCTGGCCGTGGACCATCGGCCTCACGGTCGCGGTCGGCTTCCTGCTGTACCGGGTCGCGTTGCGGCAGAACGCCGTCGTCGTGGTGGTGGTCCTCGCGGTCACGTTCGTGGCGACCTGGCCGCGCCTCGACGACTGGGGCGACGCGGGCCTGCCCGGCGCGCTCGCGACCGGTGCCGTCGTGCTGGGCTACGCGATCCGGTGGCGCCGGGAGGCGGACGACCTGCGGCACACCGAGCAGACCCGCCTGGTGGCGCTGGAGGAGCGCACCCGCATCGCGCGGGAGCTGCACGACGTCGTCAGCCACCACATGTCCGCGCTGGTGCTGCGCGCCGACGCCGTGCAGTACCGGCTGCCGGGTCTCGCGCCGGAGGTGCTGGCCGAGGTGGACGTGCTGCAGCGGCTGGCCCGCGACGGGCTCACCGAGATGCGGCGGATGCTCGTGGTGCTGCGCGACGGCGACGGCGACGGGACCGCGCCACCGCCCGGTCTGTCCGATGTGGAGGGACTGGTGACCCGGTTCCGCGAGGCCGGCGCGGAGATCACCCTGCGCTGCGACGCCACCGCGGTGCCCGCCGGCGTGGGGCTGTCGGCGTACCGGATCGTCCAGGAGGCGCTGAGCAACAGCGGCAGGCACGCGCCCGGTGGCGCGGTCGCCGTCGAGATCACCGCGGGCGACGACGTGCTGTGGGTCGACGTGCGCAACGCCGCGGCCACCCGGCCCGCGCTCGACAACGACCCCCACCGCCCCCGCCACGGCCTGGCGGGCATGGCCGAACGGGTGCGCGTGCTGGGCGGCGAGCTGACCGCGGGACGCACCCCCGGCGGCGGCTTCGAGGTGGTCGCGGAACTGCCCCTGCGCGGAGAGGAGACCGGGTGACGATCCGGGTGCTGGTGGTCGACGACCAGGCGATGATCAGGGAGAGCTTCCGCGTGGCCCTGGACAGCCAGCCCGACGTGGACGTCGCGGGAGAGGCGGGCACCGGCCCCGAAGCGGTGGCGCTGGCCCGCGACCTCGCACCGGACGTGGTGCTGATGGACGTGCGGATGCCCGTGATGGACGGGCTGGAGGCGACCCGGCGCATCGTCGGCTCCGGTGACGCGCCGCCGAAGGTGCTGGTGCTGACGACGTTCGACCTGGACGAGCACGTCTACGGGGCGCTGCGCGCGGGCGCCAGCGGGTTCATGCTCAAGGACTCCCCGCTGTCCGACCTCATCAACGCCGTGCGCGTGGTCGCCGCGGGACACGCGCTGTTCGCCCCGTCGGTCACCCGGCGGCTCGTCGCGGCCTACGCCGACCGCGCCCCGGTGAAGCCCGGCGACGCGGCGCTGCGGCACCTCACCCCGCGCGAGGTGGAGGTGCTGCGCCTGATCGCGCGCGGACTGTCCAACGCGGAGATCGCGGGCGCGCTCACCATCGCCGAGCAGACCGCCAAGAGCCACGTGAGCCGGGTGCTGACGAAGCTCGGCCTGCGCGACCGCGCCCAGGCCGTGGTGCTCGCCTACGAGTGCGGCCTGGTGGTGCCCGCCGAGTAGTACCGGGGTACGGGCCCGGCCCGGCCGGTACCGGCGGGGCACGTCAGGACACCACCGCGGCGGGACGTGCCCGCGGGCCGCCGCTCCTAGCGTCGGGCGGGTGGTCAAATCAGCGCTCGCACCCGTCCTGGCTGCGGTTCTGTCCTCGGCGGCGGTCGTGTGGTGGGTCTTGGACCGGCCGCTGGGCGTGGACAGCGGCGTGTACCGGGCGGGCGCGCTCGCGGTGCTGCACGGGCAGTCGCTCTACGCCCCGCTGACCGCGCTGCCGGACTGGTCGCCCGCCCTGCCGTTCACCTACCCGCCGATCGCGGCCGTGGTGTTCCTGCCCCTCGCCGTGCTGCCGTTGCAGTGGGGGTGGGGCCTGCTCACGGCCGGCACGGTGCTGGCGCTGGGTACGTGCCTGCGGCTCGCCGGCGGGCCGTGGTGGGTGCTGCCGGTCCTGCTGTGCCTGGAACCGGTCTGGCGGACGGCCGGGCTGGGGCAGGTCAACGTGCTGCTGATGGCGCTGGTGCTCGCGGACGTGCTGGCGCTGCGCGGGTCGCGGTGCTGCGGGGTGCTGATCGGCGTCGCGGCGGCGGTCAAGCTGACCCCGCTGATCTTCGTGGCGCACCTGCTGCTCACCGGCCGGCCGCGCGACGCCGTGCGGGCGCTGGCCGTGTTCGCCGGTCTGGGCGTCGCGGGCTTCGTGCTGATGCCCGGCGACGCGGTGCGGTACTGGACGTCCACGATGCTCGGGGTGAACAAGGCGGGCGGCAACGGGTGGTGGGGCAACCAGTCGGTGAGCGGCCTGGTCGAACGGGTCGCGGACGGGTCGCCGCTGCTGCTGGGCGTGCTCGTGCTCGCGTGCCTGGGCGTGGCGGCGGCCCTGGTCCGCTCTCTGCACCGCGAGGGCGACGCGGTGGGAGCGGTGCTGGCGACGGCGTTCGCCGGGGTGCTCGTCAGCCCGATCTCGTGGACGCACCACTGGGTGTGGGTGGCGCCGCTGTGCGCGGTGCTGCTCGCCCGGCGGCGGTTCGGCCACGCCGCGGCGCTGGTGGCCCTGTGCACCGGGTGGGTGTTCGCGCTGGTGCCGCGCACCGAGGGGCAGGAGCGGCTGTGGACACCGCTGGAGTCGGTGGCGGGCAACGCCTACGTGCTCGCCGCGCTGGCCGTCCTCGCGGTGCTGGGCATCCGGCTCGTCCGCGTTCCGGTGCGGCGCGCGGCCGGCCGCGGGGCCGGGAGGGCCCGGTGAGACCGGCCAGTCCGCGGACCGGCCGCCACGACTGTCCACTCAGGACCGCGCGCGGTCCAGCACCTCCCGCGCCCCCCGCACCACGGCCGGGTCCACCAGGCGCCCGGACGGGTCGACGGCGGTGGCCTGCCCGCGGCGCTGCGCCTCGTCCAGCACGGCCAGCAGGGCGGTCGCCTCCTCCACCTCCCGGGTGGTGGGGGTGAAGACCGAGTTGATCACCCGCACCTGCCGCGGGTGCAGGGCGGTCCGTGCCCGGAAACCCTGGCGCAGCAACACGTTCGTGGTCGCGCGCAGCCGGTCGTCGTCGTGCACCGAGATCTCCACCGGGCCGACCGGCGGGGCGAGGCCCGCGGCCGCGCTCGCCAGCACCACGGTGAGGCGGATGCCGTGCAGCTGGTTCGCCGAGTCGTCGGGGCGCAGCCGCAGCTCGCCCGCGAGGTCGGCCTCGCCGATGCCGAGCCGGACCACGCGCGGGGCCTGGCAGAGCTGTTCCGCGCGCAGCACGCCGGTCGCGGTCTCGACGAGGGCGATCACCGCGGTGGCACCGGCCGGGAGTCCCGCGGCGGTCTCCAGCGCGGTGAGGTGCTCGTCGACCTCGGCCAGCAGCGCGGGTTCGGCCTTGGGCACCCAGACGCCCGCGAGGGCGGGGGACACGACGGCGGCGAGGTCGGCCGCCAGGTGCGCCGGGTGCGAGTTCACCCGCGCCCACACCCGGACCGGTCCCGGCCGGCGGCCGGACAGCAGGCGGGCGCAGGCCGTGCGCGCCTCCTGCTTCGCCTCGGCGGGGACGGCGTCCTCCAGGTCGACGATCACGTCGTCGGCGCCGCTGTGCAGCGCACGTTCGTGGCGGGTGTCGCGGTGGCCGGGGACGTAGAGGTAGCTCCGTCCCGGCAGCGCGGTCTCGGTCTCGTGGGGCATGGCGTCCCTCCCGTTCAGCCGCTGCTGCCTCTGAGCAGGGCGGACATCTTCGCGGCGGCCTCGGTGACCACCGGTCCCAGCGTTTCGGCCACCGCGTCCTTGAGCCGTTCGTGCGGGCCGCAGATGCTGAAGCAGCCGATGGCGCGGTTGCCCCTGGCGACGATCGGCGCGGCGACGGCGGCGGCGTAGGAGTCGCGTTCACCGCGGCTCACCGAGTAACCGCGGCGCTGGTCGACGGTCAGCATCGCGCGCAGCGTCGTCCGGTCGCGGATGGTGCGCTCGGTCAGCGGTTCGAGGTCGACACCGGACAGGTAGGTGTCGAGGTCGGCGGGGGAGAACGTCATCAGGATCGCCCGGCCCGACGCGCCGGCGTAGAGCGGCGCGCGGCGGCCGACCTCGACGGTCATCCGCACGTCCTGCTTGCTCTCCACCTGCGCGACGTACATGCGCTCCTTGCCCACGACGAAGCTCAGCGTCACGGTCTCGCCGACTGCGTCGCGGACGTCCTCCATGATCGGCTGCGAGAGCGTCCGGATGTCCATGGAGCCCAGCGACGCGAGGCTCAGCTCCATCAGCCGGGGGCCGAGGCTGTACTTGCTCCGCTCGGGGTCCTTCGCGAGGAGACCCGACTTCGTCAGCGCTTCCAGGATGCGGTGGACCGCGCTCTTGGGAAGGTTGACCGCCTCCGCGATCTCGGTGACGCCGAGGTCGCGGTTTGACTCGGTGAAGCTCAGCAGCACCGCTGAGACCCGCTCGACCGCCTGCATGGTCGTCCTTCCGGTTCCTGGTCAGAGACGGCCGCGCAGCGCAGCCGCCGCGGCCCGTACGTCGGGGGTGTCCGAGGCGCCGAGTCCGGCGAGCCTGCCCTCGAACGCGGCTTCGAGCGCCGTCCGGGGTGCGCAGGCGTCGCCCACCACGCGCCCACCGGTGTGGCGTGGTGGGGTGCGGGCGGACCTCGGGCCGATGGTGATCACAGCGGAGACATTCTCCAGTTCCCCGTTCTCCCCGGACAGGGGGTCCGCGTAAGTCAGCACGCCGTCGTCCAGGCGCAGCGGTGTGCGCATCAGCACGGCGCTGAAACCGCGGCCGGACAACCGGTGCAGCAGCGCCGGCCGCGAGTAGACGGGCACCCGCCACGACAGGGCGGGCCGGTCGGTCAGCAGCGTGACGCGGCAGCCGCGGGTCAGCAGCAGGTCGGCCACGGCGAGCGCCGTCGTGGTGCCGTCCTCGTCGACCAGGACGACGTGGCCGCCGGTGCTCGACGGGTCGGTGACGGCCGTGTGCAGCGGCAGCGCGGCGAACCGGGTGTCCGGCACCTCCTCGGCGCCGGTGGCGAGGACGACGTGGTCCCAGCCGTCGGCGAGCAGGTCCTCGCCGGCGCGGACCCCGAGCCTGACGTCGACTCCGGCGTGACGTGCGAGGGCCTCCGCCTCGGCGATGAACCGGCCGAACTCCGCCCGCATCGGCAGCGCCGCGGCGAGCCGGAGGGCACCGCCCAGCGCGTCCTCCGCCTCGACGAGGCAGGTGTGGTGTCCCGCCGAGGCGGCGGCGATCGCGGCCTCCAACCCGGCGGGACCACCTCCGACGACGAGGACCCGGCCGGGCTTCGCGCGCCGGGCGGCCGTGCGCAGCGCGTCCCACTCCCGTTCCATGCCGGCCTCGGGGTTGACCACGCAGCTGATCGGCAGGCCCTGCTCGAGCCGGCCCGAGCAGCCCTGGTTGCACGCGATGCACTCCCGCGACGGCCCGGCCACGGCCAGCGCGAGGTTCGGGTTCGCGATGTGCGGCCGGGCGAGCGCGACCAGGTCGGCGTCGCCGTCGTCGACGAGGGCCTGCGCGTTCGCCAGGTTGTCGACGCGTCCCACGGCCAGCACGCCGAGCTGCGGGAACGCCTGCTTGAACGCGCGCGGCAGGTGGCGGAACGGCAGCGGCGGGAAGCTCATGTCGGCCATCTGCGTGGCGATGCTGGCGCTGCCCACGTACGCGGAGTGGCTCACGTGCAGCAGGTCGATCGTGTGCCGGTCGACCACCACGGCGACGGCCTCGAGCATCTCCTCGACGCCGAGCCCGCCCTCGATGAACTCGTCGCCGCTGATCCGCAGGATCACCGGCATCCCGGCGGGCAACGCCGCCGTGACGGAGTCCAGCACCTCGTGGGTCAGGCGCAGCCGGTTGGCGAGGCTGCCGCCGTAGTCGTCGGTGCGCCGGTTCGTCGCGGGGGACAGGAACTGCTGCAGCAGGTGCCCGTGCCCGAGGTGGACCTCGACGGCGTCGACCCCGGCGGTGGCCACCCGGCGGGCGGCGGCACCGAAGGCGGCGACGAGCTCGGCGATCTCGTCCGCGCTCATCTCGTGCGGCACGGCGGCGGTGCCCGACCACGGGATCGGCGAGGCGGCCCAGGCCGGCGTCAGCATGTTGTGCCCGCCGGACTGCCGGCCGACGTGCAGCAGCTGCGCGGCGAGCTTCGCGCCCTCCGCGTGCACGACCCGCACCAGCTCCGTCAGGGACGGGATCACGGCGTCGTCGAACGCGGACACGGTGTTCGTGCGGCCGAGGCTCGTCGGGTGGACCCGCATGCCCTCGGTGATGATCAGGCCGACCCCGCCGGCGGCCCTGGCCCGGTGGTAGGCCAGGTGCCGGGCGGAGAACGCGCCGTCGACCGCGAAGTTGGTCGTGTGCGCTGGCATGACCAGTCGGTTACGCAGCGTAAGACGTCCGCAGTGGACTGTCTCGTGCAGACTCGAACGACCTGTCATCCACCGGCCTCCCGAAACTGTTCTGGATCAAGGAAAATGATGTTGATCGCGACTGTGGACCCTCATTGCCGTTTCAATTAGTTTTCAATGTAGGTCTTGACAGCGCGTCACCGGGTTCTTGAGAGTGGGACAGGAGCGTAGCCCTTTCCCGCTGATCGGAACAAGGTGAGGTTTGATGACTCGGAGATCACTCGCCCCAACCTCTGGAGGCGGCACCTTCAGGTCTGGTGTCGTGCGTCCGGCAGCCCTCGTGGCCGTCGCGGCGCTCGCGGTGTCCGCGTGTGGCGGGGGCGGTGCCGCCCAGGAGAAGCCGAAGGCGGGCACGACCTTCACCTACGCACTCACGGGTCTCCCCACCAGCCTCGACCCGGCCGACTACCAGGGCGACCCGTCGCGCAACATCGGCTTCGAGCTCGGCAGCTCGCTCTTCCGCTGGGGCACGGAGGGCCTGCCGGAGCAGGGGTGCAAGGCCCTCGCGAAGGTCGACCAGATCCAGGGCGAGCTCGCCGAGTCCTTCGAGCGCAGCGCCGACGGCAAGGTCGTCAAGGTCAAGCTCAAGGAGGCGAAGAGCGCCGCGGGCAACGTGCTGACGGCGAACGACGTCAAGTGGACGATCGACCGGCTGATCCAGCTGAAGGTCGGCACGCCCAACACGCTGATGCAGGACGTCGCGGACTACGCGGCCGACCCGATCAAGGTCGTGGACGACCGCAACTTCGAGATCCAGATGGACAAGCCGTCCGCGATGGACATCGCGATCCTGACGTGGTCGCAGTTCCGCATCCTCGACAGCACCGAGATCAAGAAGAACGTCACCGCGCAGGACCCGTGGGGCAAGGCCTTCGTCTCCCGCAACAGCTCCACGTTCGGTCCCTGGACGCACGCCGCCGGCGACTTCGTCTCCGGTGACCGCCTCACGCTCACCAAGAACCCGAACTACTCCGGCACCCGCGGCGACGTCGAGAAGCTCGTGTTCGTCGGTGTCGCCGACCCGGCCAGCCGCGCGCAGCTGCTGTCCACCGGCAACGCCTCCTACGCCACCGGCCTGCAGTACGAGCAGTACGCGCAGCTGCGCGGCAACCCCGCGATCGACGTGCAGACCTGCGTCTCGGCCGACCGCATCCCGCTGGTGCTCAACGCCAAGGACCCGGTGCTCGGCAAGAACGAGGTCCGCAAGGCGATCTCGATGGCCATCGACCGCAAGACGATCGTCGACGCCGTCTACCGCGGCTTCAACAAGCCCGCCGCCGCGACGGTGAGCGCCGCCTACGGCCTCGACCTGCCCAACGCCGCGAAGTACGAGTACAACGTCGACCAGGCCAAGCAGCTGCTCGCCGCGGCCGGCGCGAGTTCGATGTCGATCACGCTGCACATCAGCCCCGCGCGTCCCGGCGCCGAGGCGGAGCAGATCGCGATCCTGCTGCAGAGCCAGCTGCGCCAGGTCGGCATCGAGGTCAAGATCCAGACCCTGGCGAGCGCCACCGAGATCAACACCGTCTTCCACGACGGCAACTTCCAGGCGCTGCTCTACCTCGAGCCGCCCGCCGTGGCCGACCCGTACTACTCGCTCTTCCTCTACAACTCGTCGAAGAGCAAGCTCAACACCTTCGGTTACGTCGACAACGACCTCGACACCGTCACCGCCCAGGTGGGCACGACCAAGCCCGGTCCCGAGCGCGACGCCCTCGTCAAGAAGGCCGCCGAGATCCAGGCCAACCACCCCGGCTTCATCTACCTCGTCGACCGCGACTTCGTGCACGCCGTGCGCAAGGGCCTGACGAACTACCAGCACGCACCGAACGGCGAGATGTTCGCCTACACGCTCAAGCAGGGCTGACGAAAAATGAGTGACTACCCGAACCTGTTCAGTCCGATGCGGATCGGCCCGAAGACGGCCAAGAACCGCGTCTGGATGACCGCCCACAGCACCCAGCTGGTGAAGGACCACAACTTCAGCGACGCGCACGTGCACTACTACGCGGAGCGCGCTCGCGGTGGAGTCGGGGTCATCACCATGGAGGCGATGGCGGTCCACCCCACCACGCAGCCGTACAAGGGCAAGATCTTCGCGTTCGACCGCGCGGTCGTCGACAACTACCGCAAGCTCGCCGCGGCCGTGCACGAGCACGGGTGCCTGCTGCTCGCCCAGCCGTGGCACCGCGGCCGGGAGACCAGCGGCACGGTCAACCGCCTGCCGGTCTGGGCGCCGTCCTCGGTGCCCTGCACGGTCTACCGCGAGATGCCGCACGTCCTCACCCACGCCGAGATCGACGAGCTGGTCAACGGCTACGTGCTCGCGGCGCGGTACGCGGCGGAGGGCGGCCTCGACGGCGTCGAGGTGCACGGCCTGGCGCACGGCTACCTGCTCGGCCAGTTCCTCTCGCCGGCGACCAACCACCGCACCGACGAGTTCGGCGGCAGCTTCGAGAACCGGCTGCGGCTGATCCTCGACATCATCCGCAGGACCCGCGACGAGGTCGGCCCGGACCGCATCGTGGGCGTGCGCATCAACGGCACGGACGGCGACGTCCCGGGTGGACTGACCAACGCGGACTGGACCGAGATCGCGAAGGCGATCACGGACACCGGGCTCGTCGACTACGTGTCGGTCACCGCCGGCACGTACGTCGAGCGCATGAACATCTACGGCGCCACGCCGCAGCCCGCCGGGTTCCAGCTGGAGGACACCGCCCGGATCAAGGCGGCGCTGCCGGACATCCCGGTGGTCGCGGTCGGCCGGATCAACACCCCGGAGCTCGCCGAGGCGCTGCTCGAACGCGGTGACGCCGACATGGTCGGCATGACCCGCACGCTGATCGCGGACCCGGAGTGGCCGAACAAGGCCATGCGCAACGCGGCCACGACGATCCGGCCGTGCGTCGGCTCGAACTGGTGCCTCGCCTCGATCGTCAACTCGCCGCTGGCGTGCATCCACAACCCCGCCGTCGCACGGGAGGCGGAGCTCGGCGTCGGCACGCTGAAGCAGGCGCCGGCCAGCAAGCGCGTCGCCGTGGTCGGCGGTGGTCCCGCCGGTCTGCGCGCCGCGCTGACGGCCGCGCAACGAGGCCACTCGGTCACGCTGTTCGAGCA
This sequence comes from Lentzea sp. NPDC060358, assembly GCF_042725365.1. Classification (NCBI taxonomy): domain Bacteria; kingdom Bacillati; phylum Actinomycetota; class Actinomycetes; order Pseudonocardiales; family Pseudonocardiaceae; genus Lentzea; species Lentzea sp. NPDC060358. Next base: position 16,465 of record NZ_JBHXCW010000004.1, read on the forward strand.
GAGCTCCGAACTGGGCGGCCAGGTCGCGCTGATGGCGCGGTCGGAGACCTACGCCGAGTGGCAGGGCATCACCGACTGGCTGATCTCGCAGATCGGCGAGACCCAGGTCGAGGTCAAGCTCTCGCACCGGGCCGAGGCCGACGACCTGGCCGGGTTCGACGAGGTCGTCGTCGCCACCGGTTCGACCCCGCTCAAGCACGGCTGGAGCTCGCTGCGGCCGTCCTCGTGGGGCGACGGCACGATCGTGCCGGGCGCCGACCAGTGGAACGTCTACTCGATCAACGAGGTGATGGCCGGCAAGGCCGAGCTGGGCCCGACGGTGTTCGTCTTCGACGACACGGGTGCGCGCCAGGCCGTCGTCGTCGCCGAGCACCTCGCGGACCTGCGCCACAAGGTCACCATCGTGACCCGGCTGCCGCAGGTCGCGCCGGACCTGGAGGCGAGCCGCGACCTCCAGGCCACCTACCGGCGCATCCGGAACAAGGGCGTCAGGTTCGTCACCGACCACGAGCTCGTGTCGGTGGACGAGGACACCGTGACGCTCGCGGACGTGTGGACCGGTGAGTCCACGGCGTACGAGGACGTGGACGCGGTGGTGCTCAGCACCGGCAACAAGGCGGAGGACGCCCTGTTCCACGCGTTGCAGGGCGTGGTGCCCGTGCGCGCGATCGGTGACAGCGTGTCGCCGCGCCGGGTCTTCAACGCCATCTGGGAAGGCGAACTCGCCGGAAGGGAAATCTGAGAATGACCACCACCGAGAACACCGACTCCGAGGCGCTCGCGCAGGTGCGGGCCAAGCGCGGGTACGTGCTGCCGGTGCACGAGCTGCTCGACGAGGTCGACCCGGAGATCCTGAGCCGCTACGACGCCCTCGCGTCCGAGCTGCTCTTCGCCGACGAACCCAGGGCGCTGGAGCTCAAGACCCGCTACCTGGTGCTGGTGGGCGTCGCCACGGCCACCAAGGGCGACCCGGACGGCATCATCCACTTCGCGCGCAGGGCCGTCGCCAACGGCGCCAGCCGGCGCGAGGTGCTCGAGGCGATCTCGCTCGCCGGCCTGCCCGCCGGCATGCCCGCCATCGAGGAAGCCACGCAGGTGCTGCACCGCGTCTTCGACGAGAGCTGACGTCCCGCCGTCCCGCGCCCGCGTCAGCGCGCGGGACGGCACTCTCCCTTGGCACTACTGCGAATCGAGGAACAGCGGGTGACCACCTTCACGCTCGACGTCCTGGGGACGGGCGGGGAACCGCAGACGCTCGTCACGACCCCGCGACGCCTCTACAACCTGGGGTCCGCGACGGTCGACCCGGACGCCGCTCGCGCGCACCAGCAGGAGGTGGCCGACGTCGGGGTGCGGATCGCGTTCGACATCCCCGCTCCCCGGATCTACCCGATGTCGGTGAACTCCGTGACCACCGACGACCGGATCGGCGTGCACAGCGCGACGACCTCCGGCGAGGTCGAGCTGGTGCTCGTCGTCCACGAGGGCGAGGTCTTCCTGGGCGTCGGGTCCGACCACACCGACCGCGTGCTGGAGAAGCACAGCATCATCTGGGCCAAGCAGTACTGCCCGAGCGTGCTCGGCAGGCGGGTGTGGCGCTGGAGCGAGATCGCCCCGAGGTGGGAGCACCTCGTCCTCGAGTGCACCGTGGACGGTGAGCTGTACCAGCGCGTGAACGCGTCGGTGTTCCTCCCGCCCGACCGGATCGTCGAGATCCTGACCGAACGCGTGGGGTCGCTGCCGTCGTCGTACCTCGTCTACTGCGGCACCTACACCAGCGTCGACAACACCATCCGCTACGGCAGCGCCTGGACCGGCAGCCTCCGCGACCCGGGCACCGCAGAGGCGCTCGAGGTCGTCTACGAGACCGTCGACCTGCTCGCCGAGATCAACGACGGGTACCGCGTCCCGCTCGTTCCCGGAGGCAGCTGATGTACGGCCGCAGAGCCCGCGTGGGCATCGTCGTGCCCTCCACGAACACCACCGTCGAACCCGAGTTCGCCGCGTTCCTCCCGCCCGGTGTGGCGGTGTTCTCCAGCCGCGTCGCCGTCGCGGAGGTCTCCTCGGAGCAGGAGAAGGTCGCGAGCCTGCTGGCGATGCACGACCACCTCGACCGCGCCGTCGCCGAGCTCGCCTCGGCCGGGGTGACCGCGATCGCGTACGCGTGCACGTCGGGCAGCTTCCTCGGCGGCCGCGACTCCGACCAGGCGACCTGCGACGGGCTGACCCGGTCCCACGGCATCCCGATCGTGACGACGAGCAGCGCGCTCGTCGCCGCGCTGACGGCGTTGTCCGCGAAGAAGGTCGCGCTCGCGACGCCCTACGTCCGCCCGGTCGCCGACGGCGCGGTCTCCTACCTCGGCCAGGCCGGCTTCTCCGTGACGGCGCGCAACGACCTCGAGATCCTGTCCAACCTGGACAAGGGCCGGCTGGAACCGGCCGCGAGCTTCAAGGCCGCGGCCGCCCTCGACACCTCGGACGCCGACGTGGTCGCGATCAGCTGCACCAACTGGCGCACGCTCGACTCGCTCGTCGCGATCGAGCAGGAGACCGGGCGCCCGGCGATCAGCAGCAACCTCGTCACGCTGTGGGCGCTGCTGCGGCTCGCGGGCCTCGACGAGCCGCTGAGCCCGGACGTCCGCCTGAACACCCTGCCGCTGCCGGAGAAGTCCCGCGCCGAGTGGAACGGAGAGGTCCATGTCTGAGACGGGACATCCGGTCGCGCTCGTCACCGGGGCGGGCGGTGGCATCGGCACCGCCGTGTGCGACGACCTCGCGGCGCACGGCTACGTCGTCGTCGCGGCGGACCTCGGGGGAGCGGCACCGGCGAGCGCGAAGCACGCCGTCGAACTGGACCTGCGGTCCGGTGACTCGTGCCGTGCCGCGGTCGCGGAGGCCGTGGCCCGCGCCGGGACCGTCGACCTGCTGGTGAACAACGCGGGCATCAACGCCAGGGGCGCCACCGAGACCATGCCGGAGGAGGTCTGGCGCGACGTCGTCGAGATCAACCTCAACGGCACGTTCCGGATGTGCCAGGCGATCCACCCGGTGCTGTCGGCCCGCGGTGGCAACGTCGTCAACATGGCCTCGACCGGCGGACTGGTCGCCATCGCGGGTTCGGCGATGTACGGCGTCACCAAGGCCGCGATCATCCAGCTCACCAAGATCCTGTCGCTGGAGTGGGCGGCCGCGCGGATCCGCGTGAACGCCGTGGCGCCGACCATCGTGCCGAGCGCGATGACGGCGGACGTGCTCGACAACGAGACCTACATGGCCGCGAAGCTCGCGTCGATCCCGCTCGGGCGGGTCGTGCGCCCCGAGGAGGTCGCGGCCGCCGTGCGCTGGCTCGCCTCGCCGGACGCGGCCATGGTCACCGGACACACCGTGTGCGTCGACGGAGGGGTGAGTGTGCTGTGACCAGCCCAGGAGCAATGCAGGCCGGACCCGCTCCGGCCGTGGCCAGGGAGAAGAAGCGGCGCCCGCTGCTGCGCTACGTCCTCAAGCGGATCGCCATCGTGCCGGTCTCGCTGTTCGTGCTCGGCAGCGTCTCGTTCTTCCTGGTGTTCCTCATCCCCGGCGAGCCGGCGATCACGATCCTCGGCGACTTCGCGACCAAGGAGCAGATCGCCCACGTCAACAGCCAGCTCGGCCTCGACAAGCCGTTGCTGGAGCGGTACTTCTCCTTCTGGGGCAACCTGCTGCAGGGCGACCTCGGCACGTCGTTCTTCACGAACGAGCCGATCCTGCACGAGATCGGGAAGTTCCTGCCGAACACCCTGGAGCTCGTGTTCTTCGCACTGCTGCTGGCGATCGGCCTGGGCATGGCGATCGGCGTCGTCGGCGCGTACTTCGCCCGCCGCGTCCCGGACCGGATCATGAGCGGTGTCACCTCGGTGCTGCAGTCGGTCCCCGACTTCTTCCTGGCCCTGGTCGGCATCTACGTGTTCTTCTTCCTGCTCGGCTGGGCGCCGGCGCCGATCGGGCGGCTGCCGATCGAGTCGGGCTCGGCGGACGACACGCCGTTCCTGATCATCAGCAGCTTCTTCACCGGTGACTGGACGACGCTCGGCGAGGCGGTCTCGCACGCGGCGCTTCCCGTGCTGTCGCTGGGACTCGTGTACGCCTCGTACTTCGCGAAGACGGCGCGCGGCAGCATGGGCACCGCGCTCACCACCCCGCAGGTCGAGTTCGCCCGCGCCTGCGGCCTGCGCGAACGGACCGTCGTCTACTACGCGTTCGCCGCGTCGCGCACGACTGTCGTCACCTACATCGCGATCCTGTTCGGCTCGCTGCTCGGCGGCGCCGCGATCGTCGAACGCGTCTTCAACTGGCGCGGCATGGGCCAGTGGGCGCTCGACGGTGTGCTCAAGGTCGACGTGCCGATCATCCAGGGCTTCGTCGTCACGGCGGGTCTGCTCACGCTGACCCTGTTCCTGTTGCTGGACCTGGTGGTCCTCTTCCTCGACCCGAGGGTGAGCTATGAGTAACCCGGCCGGGCTCCGGCAGCCCTTCTTCGCGCCGTTCTTCTCCCGCAGCGTCAACTACGTGCGGGCGAGCCCCGGCATCGTGGCGGGCGGCGGACTGCTGCTCTTCATGCTGCTCGCCTCGTTCCTGGCGCCGTTGCCGCACGACCCGATGACGCCCGACCCGACCGCGGTGCTCCAAGCCCCCTCGGGGGAGTACATCTTCGGCACGGACGCCAACGGGTTCGACGTCTTCTCACGGGTCATCGCCGCCGGCCGCAGCGACCTGCCGCTCGCGTTGATGGGCACGCTCGCCTCGCTCGTCATCGGCCTGCTGATCGGCCTGCCGCTGAGCGTGAAGAGCAAGTGGAGCGAGGGCTTCATGCGCGCCCTCGACGCGTTCCAGTCGTTCCCGCTGATCGTGCTGTCGGTGACGATCGTGTCGCTGACCGGCAACGACATCCAGAACATCCTCTACGCCATCGTGATCATCAACGGTCCGCGGTTCATCCGGCTGATCCGCGGTGAGGCGCTGTCCATTCGCGACGGCCGGTTCATCGAGGCCGCCATCGCGACCGGGGCGCGGCCGAGGCGCGTGGTGTTCCGCCACATCATGCCGAACGTCGTGGACGTCTGCCTGGTGCAGTGCTCGCTCACCACCGCCAACGCGGTGATCGTGATCGCGGCGCTGAACTTCCTCGGCATCGGCGTCTCCCCGCCCACCCCCACGTGGGGGTCGATGGTCCAGGTGGGCGCCCAGGCGATCTCGACCGGGCAGTGGTGGATCGCGATCTGGCCCGGTGTGGCGATCTTCATCGCCATCGCGAGCCTCAACATGCTGGCGAACGGCATCCAGCGACAGGTGGAGGGCAGCTGATGCTCAGGGTGACAGGACTGACCTCCCAGTTCCGCGGCCGCGCGGGCGTGGTCAGGGCGATCGAGGACGTGACGTTCGAGGTGCCGGCCGGCGAGGCCGTCGGGATCGTCGGCGAGACCGGGTCCGGCAAGTCCGTGACCATCCGCTCGGTCCTCGGGCTGCTGCCGTCCTACGGCAAGGTGGTGGGCGGCAGCGCGGAGTTCGAGGGCACCGACCTGATCCGGTTGCACCGCAGCCGGTTGCGCGAGATCCGGGGCGCGCGGATCGGGTTCGTCGCGCAGAACCCGTTCGGCTCGCTCAACCCCGTGCTGTCGATCGAGAAGCAGTTCCGCAACGTCGTGCGGGCGCACCGCAAGATCAGCCGCGCGGCCCTGCGGGACCTGGCCGTCGAACGGCTCGAGTCGGTGCAGGTGCGCGGGCCGGAACGGGTGCTGCGCGGGTACGCGCACGAACTGTCCGGCGGCATGGCCCAGCGCGTCGTCATCGCGCTCGCCATGCTGCACGACCCGTCGCTGGTGATCGCCGACGAGCCGACGACGGCGCTGGACGTGACCGTGCAGCGGCAGATCCTCGACCTCATCGACGCCCAGGTGAAGCAGGGCGGGCGGTCGCTGCTGCTGGTCACGCACGACCTCGGTGTCGTCGCCCAGTACTGCCACCGCGTGGTGGTCATGAAGTCGGGGAAGGTCGTCGAGACCGGGCTCGTCGCCGACGTGTTCTCGAACCCTTCGCACGACTACACCCGGCAGCTGCTCGCCGCCGTGCCGCCCGCTCCGTGGGCCGCCGTCCCCAGCCTGTCCGGCCCGGAGGTGCACCGCTGATGAGCATCATGGAACTGCAGGACGTGCGCCAGGTGTTCCGGCGCGGCGGCAAGGAGGTCCACGCCGTCAACGGTGTCTCGTTGTCGGTGGGCAAGGGCGAGACGGTCGCGGTCATCGGCGAGAGCGGGTCGGGCAAGTCCACGCTCGGCAGGGTCGCCCTCGGGCTGATCAAGCCGACCTCGGGCGACGTGGTCTTCGACGGCGTCGCGCTGGGATCGCTGAGCAAGAAGGAGATGCGGGCGCTGCGCTCGCGGATCCAGGTGGTGTTCCAGGAGCCGTACGAGTCGCTCAACCCGCGCATCAAGGTCGGCGACATCGTGGCCGAGCCGCTGCTCATCCACCGGCCGGAGCTCTCCCGAGCCCAGCGCAGGGACGCCGTGGTCGCGATGCTGGAACGCGTCGGCCTCACCGCCGAGCACGCCGGCCGGTTGCCGCGCAACCTCAGCGGCGGCCAGCAGCAGCGCATCGGCATCGCCAGGGCGATCATCACCGAGCCCGAGCTCGTGGTGCTCGACGAACCGACGTCGTCGCTGGACGTCTCGGTGCGGGCGCGCGTGCTCGACCTGCTGCGGGACCTGCAGCGCGAACGGGAGATCTCCTACGTCTTCATCTCCCACGACCTCGCGACCGTCGGGCTGATCAGCGACCGCGTCGCCGTGATGTACCTCGGCAAGGTCGTGGAGCAGGGACCGACGCAGGAGGTGCTCACCAACCCGCGCCACCCGTACACCAAGGCGCTGCTGTCGGCGACGCTGAGCACGGTGGTGGGGCAGCGGCGGGAGCACGTGCCGCTGCGGGGCGAGATCCCCAACCCGTCGAAGGCGCCGACCAAGTGCGTCCTCAGTGGACGGTGCCCGGTCGAGATGCCCGAGTGCTCGACGTGGCCGGTGGACCTGCTGCCGGTGGCCGACCGGCACGACGTGGCGTGCCTGCGCGCGGACGTGGACCGAGAGCCCGCGGAGCTCGGCGGAGCGCGATGAAGGGCGGCTACCTCAGCGCTCCGTGGGGTGCGGTGCACTTCCTCACCGCCGGCGAGCTGCCGCTGTCCACCCAGCTGGCGGCCGGGCTGCCGCCGCTGGTGCTGCTGCACCAGAGCCCGCTGTCGGCGCGCCGGTACCGCAGGGTGCTCGACGGGCTCGCGGAGTTCTGCGTGCCGATCGCGGTGGACACGCCCGGCTACGGCGAGTCCGACCCGCCGCCGCAGGACTGGACCGTCGACGACTACGCGGACGTGGCGTGGTTCGTCGCGGACGCGTTCGGCGCGCACAACCCGTGGCTGTTCGGGCGTGCGACGGGCGCGGTGTTCGCCCTGCACGCGGCGGCACGGCGGCCGGGCGTCGCGAAAGGCGTCGTCCTGCACGGGGTTCCCGTCTACACCGAGGACGAGCGCGCCGATCGCCTGACGTCGTTCGCGCCGGAGTGGACGGCCACCGCCGACGGCGCCCACCTGACCTGGATCTGGAACCGCGTGCTGGGGGAGTACCCGTGGGCGGACCCGGACTTCGTGACCGAGCTCGTGCGGGACTACCTGCACGCGGGCTCGGACTTCGCCCCGTCGTACCGCGCGATCTGGCGGCACGACCTGCGCGACTCGGTGGCGGCGGCGGGCGAGGTCGCCCTGCTGCTGGCGGGCTCCGCCGACCGGATCGCGCACATGCACCCGAGAGCAGTCGAGCTGATCAGGCACCGCAGCGCCGTCGTGGTGCCGGGTGCGACGGACTTCCTCGCGGAACAGGACCCGGAGACGTTCTGCCGCGTCCTGCGCGAGGTCATCGAACCGAGGGGAGCCATGACCGCATGAGCGAGACGACACCCGCTCACAGCGATGGCCCGCTGACCGGGGTAAAGGTCGTGGACGCCTCCACGATCCTCGCCGGTCCGCTGTGCTGCCAGCTGCTGGGGGACTACGGCGCGGACGTGGTCAAGATCGAGCACCCGAAGCGCGGCGACGGGATGCGCGGCCACGGTCCGGCCAAGGACGGGGAACCGCTGTGGTGGAAGGAGATCTCCCGCAACAAGCGCCTCGTGGCGGCGGACCTGTCGAAGCCGGAGGGCGCGGAGCTGCTGCTGCGCCTGGTGGAGACCGCCGACGTGCTGGTCGAGAACTTCCGGCCCGGCACGCTCGAGCGCTGGGGGATCGGGCCCGAGGACCTGTGGCGGCGCAACCCGGCGCTGATCGTGGTCAGGGTGACGGGGTTCGGCCAGACCGGCCCGTACGCCGCCCGTGCCGGCTTCGGCACGCTCGCCGAGGCGATGAGCGGGTTCGCGCACCTCACCGGTGATCCCGCCGGACCGCCGACGCTGCCCGCGTTCGGGCTGGCCGACTCGCTGTGCGGGGTGGCCGCGGTGGGCGCGACGATGATGGCGCTGTGGGAGCGCGACACGAAGTCGCCCGGTGTCGGCCAGGTCGTCGACATGAACCTGCTGATGCCGCTGATGACCGCGGTGGGCCCGGGACCGACGGTCTACGACCAGCTCGGCGTGGTCGAGCAGCGGCGCGGCAACCGGTCGCTCAACAACGCGCCCCGCAACACCTACCGCACCAGTGACGGCCGCTGGGTCGCCGTGTCGACCAGCGCGCAAAGCATCGCCGAACGCGTGATGCGGCTCGTCGGGCACCCCGAGGTGATCGACGAGCCGTGGTTCGCGACCGGCGGGCAGCGGGCGTTGCACGCCGACCTGCTCGACGGCCACGTGTCCGCCTGGATCGGCGAGCGCACCCGTGCCGAGGTGATCGAGCAGTTCACCGCCGCCGGCGCGGCCGTGGCACCGGTCTACGACGCGGCCGACCTCGCGGCGGACGAGCACGTCCGGGCGACCGGCATGTTGCGCAAGGTCGCCGACGACAAGCTCGGCGACGTGCTGATGCACGACGTCATGTGGGGCATGTCCCGGACGCCGGGGCGGATCGGGCGGACCGGCGGCGACCTCGGAGCGGACACCGACCCCGTGCTGAAGGAGCTCGGGTACGAGGCGGCGGAGATCGATGGAATGCGCGAGCGGGGTGTGATCGCATGAGCGTCAACGAGGCGACCAGGGCAGACACGGCGACGTGGCTGGACACCGCGCTGGGAGCGGGAGTCCGGGTCTTCGACCTCGGCCGGCCGCTGTACCGGGGCATGCCGCAGTCGCCCAACCACCCGCCCTACTGGCACACGCTGCCCCGCAGGCACGGCGACATGGTCCGCGCCGACGGCGGGTCCGCCGCGGCGGACCACATCTCGCTCGGCACGCACGTCGGCACGCACATCGACGCGTTCTCCCACGTGTCGCACAACGGTCTGATGTTCGGCGGCGTGCGGGCGGACGAGGCGCAGCGCGGCGGCACGATGAGCTCGCTCGGCGCCGAGACGATCCTGCCCATGTTCCGCCGGGGCGTCCTGCTCGACGTGCCGCGGGCCCTCGGCCTGCCGCGCTGCGACCCCGGCTACGAGATCACCCCGGACGACCTCGCCAAGACCGCGCTGGCGCAGGGAACCGAGGTGCGCCAAGGGGACGTCGTGCTGATCCGCAGCGGGTGGGGTGAGCACTTCACCGCCGGCGCCGAGGTCTACACCGGCCACGACAGCGGGGTGCCCGGCATCAGCGAGAACGGCGCCTACTGGCTCGCCGGGCTGGACGTGCACGCGGCCGGCGCCGACACGATCGCGTTCGAACGCCTGGCTCCCGGCCAGGGACACAGCCTGCTGCCCGCCCACCGCGTGCTGCTCGTCGAGAAGGGCATCCACATCATCGAGACGATGGACCTGGAGGAGCTGGCCTCCGCCGGGGTGCACGAGTTCCTGTTCGTGCTGTCGCCGCTCAAGCTGGTGGGTGCCACGGGTTCTCCCGTCCGGCCGCTCGCCGTCGTGCCGGGGGTGGCCGCGTGACCGCGCCGACGCTGAGCCAGACCATCGCCCGGTTCGCGGTCAAGACCGCCGCCGGCGAGGTGCCGCCGGAGGTCGGGGCGAGTGTGCGGCACCGGATCCTCGACGTGCTGGGGCTGTGCGTCGCGGGCCGCGCGCTCGACACCAGTGCCGCCGCGCTCGCCTTCGTGGCCGAGCAGGGGGGCACGGGGCGGGCGCACGTCATCGGGGACGCCACACCGGTGCCGGCCGCGCTCGCCGCGTTCGCCAACGGCGTGCTTGCGCACTCGCTCGACTACGACGACACGCACCTGCCGTCCGTGCTGCACCCGAGCGCGAGCGTCGTCCCGGCGGCCCTCGCCGCGGCGCAGGAGAACGACGCGAGCGGCGACCTGCTGATCGCCGCCGTCGCCGCCGGGCTGGAGGTCTGCGTCCGCGTCGGCATGGCGGGCTATGACCCGCGGAGCGGCAACTCCGTGTTCTTCGAGCACGGCCAGCACGCCACGTCGATCTGCGGCGCGGTGGGCAGCGCGGTCGCGGCGGCGTTGCTCGGCGGCGCCGACGAGCAGGAGATCGCGCACGCGATCGGCATCGTGGCCTCGCAGTCCGCCGGCATCATCGAGGCGAACCGCACCGGCGGCACCGTCAAGCGCCTGCACTGCGGCTGGGCCGCGCAGGCCGGCGTGACGAGCGCCCGGCTGGCCCGGCACGGCTTCACCGGGCCGCCGACGGTGTTCGAGGGCCGCTTCGGCTTCTTCGAGGCGTTCCTGCGCGGCGAGTACCGGCCGGAGGCCATCACCGACGGGCTGGGCAGCGACTGGGAGGTGCCGCGCATCTTCTTCAAGCCCTACCCGGCCAACCACTTCACGCACACGATCGTCGACGCGGCGGGGATCCTGCGCGAGCAGGGGCTCGCGCCGGGCGACGTCGAGTCGCTGGAGATCGGCGTCCCGGCGCCAGTCGTGCGGACGGTCGGTGACCCGATCGAGAAGAAGCGGACGCCGAGCACCCCCTACGAGGCCCAGTTCAGCGGGCCCTACGCCGCCGCGGTCGGCCTGTTCGGGGGCGGCGGGCTCGGCGCGGAGCTGGCCGACTACGCGCCAGCGCACCTCGCCGACCCCGCGCGGCAGGAGCTGCTGCGCCGCACGACCGTCGTGGCCGACGACGAGTGCACGGCGATCTTCCCGCACCAGTTCCCGGCCGTGGTGCGGGCGAGGTCCCGCGACGGTCGCGAGTGGACGGCGAAGGCCCTCGCCAACCGCGGCGGCGTGGACAACCCGCTGACCGGCGAGGAGATCGCCCGCAAGTTCACCGACAACGCCGCCCCGGTCCTGGGCCGGGTGGCGGCCCAGGACGTGGTCGACGCGGTCGCGGGCCTCGGCGGCACGACCGAAGTGGACCACCTGCTGCGCCTGACGGCACGGCGCGAGGACGAAAGCACGGAGGAGACGAGATGACCGCCTACGACCTGGTTCTGCACAACATCGACCTGGTGCTCCCCGGTGCCGACGAGCCGGTCAGGACCGCGATCGCCGTGCGCGACGGCAAGGTCGCCGCGCTCGGTCCCGAGCTCGCCGCGGCCGACGCCGCGCAGGTCGTCGACGGCGGCGGCAAGCTCGCGTTCCCCGGCGTCGTCGACGCCCACCAGCACTGGGGCATCTACCACGAGCTCGGCGTCGACTCGGAGTCCGAGAGCCGCGCCTGCGCCCAGGGCGGTGTCACGACCGCGCTGAACTACATGCGCACCGGCCAGTACTACCTCAACCGCGGCGGCAGCTACGGCACGTTCTTCCCCGAGGTGCTGGAGACCGTCTCCGGCCGCGCGTGGGTGGACTACGGCTTCCACCTCGCGCCGATGATGAGCGAGCACATCGACGAGATCCCGAACCTGATCAGCGAGCACGGCGTGCCGTCGTTCAAGGTGTTCATGTTCTACGGCTCGCACGGCCTGCACGGGAAGTCGAGCGACCAGAGCGACTTCCTGATGATCCCGGAGGGCGAGCGCTACGACTACGCGCACTTCGAGTTCGTCATGCGCGGCATCCAGGCGGCCCGCGAGAGGTTCCCGGAGCTCGCCGCGGAGATCTCCCTGTCGCTGCACTGCGAGACCGCCGAGATCATGACCGCCTACACCGAGCGCGTCGAGAAGGAGGGCAAGCTCACCGGCCTGGAGGCGTACTCGGCGTCGCGCCCGCCCCACTCGGAGGGCCTCGCGATCACCATCGCGTCCTACCTCGCCCACGAGACCGGCCTGGCCAACATCAACCTGCTGCACCTCACCTCGCGCAAGGCCCTCGACGCCGCGATGAGGATGGCGGAGGCGTTCCCGCACATCGACTTCCGCCGCGAGGTCACGATCGGGCACCTGCTCGCCGACTTCACCACCGCGAGCGGCCTCGGCGGCAAGGTCAACCCGCCGCTGCGCGAACGCGCCGACGTGGACGCGCTGTGGGAGGGCGTCGCCGACGGCACGGTCGACTGGGTGGTGAGCGACCACGCCTGCTGCAAGGACGAGCGCAAGTTCGGCGAGGGCGACCAGCGCGACGACGTGTTCGCCGCGAAGTCCGGCTTCGGCGGTACCGAGTACCTGCTGGCGGGCCTGGTGAGCGAGGGCCGCCGCCGGGGCGTCCCGCTGGGCCGCCTCGCGGACCTCGTCACCGCGGCACCCGCCCGCCGCTACGGCCTGCGCAACAAGGGGAACCTGGAGGTCGGCTTCGACGCGGACATCGCCCTGGTCGACCCCGACCACCGCTGGGTCGTGCGCGCGGCGGACTCCGAGTCGAGCCAGGAGTACACGCCGTTCGAGGGGCAGGAGCTGACGGCCAAGGTCACCGACACGTTCCTGCGCGGCACGCGGGTGCTGCAGGACGGCAAGATCGTCGGCGAGCCGTCCGGGCAGTACCAGTCGCGTCCGGTGGGTGTGACCGGCTGAGGTCTACGGACGAAGTGGAAGAAGAATTCAACTTGGAATTCTTCTTCCACTTGTCTGGTGTCGTGCGGTGTGACCGGAGTTCCCGCACTGCGGCGTGACGCCGAACGCAACCGCCAGTTGTTGCTGCGGACGGCGTTCGAGCTCATGGCGTCCGACGGGCTCGGCGTGTCCTACGAGGACATCGCGCGGGCCGCGGGCACCGGGATGGGCACGATCTACCGTCGTTTCCCGGACCGGCAGGACCTGCTCGACGCGCTCTTCGGCGAGCACCTCGACGTGGTGATCGGGTTCGCGGAACAGGCGGCGGAGCACGAGGACGCGTGGGCGGGGCTCACCTGGTTCCTCGAACGGCAGCTCGAGATCGAGGCGCGGAGCAGGGGGCTGGGGGAGCTGCTGCGCGGCCGCGCCCAGGCCACGGCTCTCGTGCAGCGGGCCCACGAGCGGATGACCCCTCTGGTCGCCGGGCTGATCGACCGCGCCGTCCGCGCGGGTCAGCTCCCGGCCGGAGCGACGCCGGCCGACTTCGCCGCCGTGCACGTCATGGTCGGCAGCGTCCTGGACGCCACCCGTGCCGCCGATCCGCGGCTGTGGCGCCGCGCCCTCCGGATCGCCCTCGCCGGCCTGTGCCACGCCGAGTTGTCCGGCGACCCGCCGGACGCCGCGGTCATCGGCCACCTCTACCACGACCAGCAGAAATGAAGGCCCGCGCCATGACCGCTCTGCCCGCCGACCTCGTCGAGGTCCTCCACGCCAAGGCGATCTGCTTCGTCACCACGCTCATGCCCGACGGGTCGCCGCAGATCTCCCAGACCTGGGCGGGCACCGACGGCGAGCACGTCCTCATCAACACGGTCGACACCCACCAGAAGACCCGCAACCTCCGCCGCGACCCGCGCATCGCCCTCGGCATCGCCGACCCGCAGGCGCCGTCGCGGTACTGGGCGCTGCGCGGCAGCGTCGTGGACGTCACCACCGACGGCGCCCGCGAGCACATCGACGAGTTGTCGCAGAAGTACCTCGGCCGGCCGTACCCCGGTTTCGGCGGTGGCGAGCAGCAGCGCGTCCTGCTCACCGTGAAGGTCGACCGGCTGCACACGCCCTGACCGGCCCTCCCGGCCCGCGGCCGTCCTCAGTGGACGTGCCGTCCGTCACGCTTGAGTCAGGGTAGCCTCACTTAAGTTAGGCTCCCCTCATGTTTGAGGCGGACGGGGCGGTGCTGGCCGGGCGGGACCTGGTGCTCGCCCACCACGAGCACCAGGTCGTGCACGGCGTCTCGGTGGAGATGACGCCGGGTGCCGTCACGGCCCTGGTCGGTCCCAACGGGTCCGGCAAGTCGACGGTGCTGCGCTCGCTGGCGCGTCTGCACAGGCCCAGCGACGGCGAGGTGCACCTCGGCGAACGCGCCGTGTGGCGCGGATCGGCGTTGTCCGGCAAGGAGTTCGCCCGGCACGTCACCCTGCTCACCCAGCAGCGGCCCACGCCCTCCGGGGTGTCGGTCGAGGACGTGGTCGGCTACGGCCGCCACCCGTACCGCTCGGGGTGGCGCGGCGCCGACCCCGGCGGAGCCGCCGCCGTCGCGGAGGCGATGGCGATGACCGGCGTCGCCGAGATGGCCGCCCGCGGCGTCGACGAGCTCTCCGGCGGCGAGCTGCAACGGGTCTGGCTGGCGTCGTGCCTCGCCCAGCAGACCTCGGTGCTGCTGCTCGACGAGCCGACCAACCACCTCGACCTGCGCTACCAGGTCGAGATCCTCGACGTCGTGCGCGACCTGGCCACCGACCACGGCGTGGCGGTCGGCGTGGTCCTGCACGACCTCGACCACGCCGCGATCATCGCGGACCACGTCGTCCTGCTGTCGCAGGGCAAAGCCCTCGCGAGCGGCTCCGTGCGCGACGTCCTCACCTCCGAGCACCTGACCGAGGCGTACGGCGTCGTGGTGCACGTCGCCGACGACCCGGTCACCGGAACCCTGCACTGCCGCCCGGTCGGCAGACACACCCGCCGAGTCTGAACCCCCTCCCCGGAAGGTCTTTTCCATGCGCATCGTCCTGGTCGCGGTCGCCGCGACACTGCTGGCCGCCTGCGGCACCACGGAGGCACCGCAGAGCGGCCAGTCCACCGCGAACGCGGGCGGTTCGGTCACCGTCACCGACTCGCGCGGCAAGGCGGTCGAGCTGAAGTCCGCCGCCCAGCGCGTCGTCGCGCTGGAGTGGGGCGAGGCCGAGATCGTCGCGTCGCTCGGCGTGATGCCGGTGGGCGCGGCCGACACCGCGGGCTACAAGACGTGGGACGCCGCCGTGCCGCTCGACGCCTCCGTCAAGGACGTCGGCAAGCGCGGTGAGCCGAGCGTGGACTCGATCGTGGCGCTGAACCCGGACGTCGTCGTGATGGCCGCCGAGCGCGACTCGACGCTCGTGCCGCAGCTCGAGAAGTACGTGCCGGTCGTCGTCACGAAGTCGAGCGACGCCGCGCGCAACTTCGACCGGCTGCGCGAGGACGTGAAGATGATCGCCCAGGCGATCGGCAAGACCGCCGAGGCGGACGAGCTGCTGTCCGGAATGGACGCGAAGCTGGCCGAGGGCAAGAAGGCGCTGGCCGCCAAGGCCGGCACGCCGTTCTTCATGGCCGACGGCTACCTCGAGGGCAGCACGGTCAGCATCCGCCCGTTCGGCAAGGGCTCGCTCGTCTCCGACACCGCCGAGGCGCTCGGGCTGAAGAACGCGTGGACCGGCCAGGTCGACCCGCAGTGGGCGCTCGGCCAGACCGACGTCGAAGGCCTGACCGCGCTCACCGACCCGAACACCGCGCTGTTCTACAGCGCCTCCGAGGACGACGTCTTCACCACCGGCCTCGCGCAGAACCCGGTGTGGCAGCGGCTCCCGTTCGTGGCGTCCGGGAAGGTCCACAAGTTCGAGCCCGGCACGTGGACCTTCGGCGGGCCGAAGTCCGTGGAGCGCATCGCCGACCAGTTCGTGAAAGCACTCGCCTGACCGTGCGCAACGCCGTCGCCGCGGCGGCGAGCCTGGTGGTCATCGCCCTGCTCGCCGCCGTCCACCTCACCCAGGGCACCGCCGGCACCGGCGTGCTCGACGTCCTGCGCGCCGCCGTCGGCGCCGGTGACGAGCAGACCTACGCGGTCCTGACCGGGTCCCGGATGCCGCGCCTGCTCACGGCTCTGCTGCTCGGCGTGGCGCTGGGCGTCGCGGGCGCGGGCATGCAGTCCGTGGCCCGCAACCCGCTCGCGGCGCCGGACACGCTCGCCGTGAACGCCGGCGCCTACCTCGCGGTCGTCGCCACGTCCGCGCTCGGGCTGTCGCTCGGCACCCTGCCCTCCGGCGCGACCGCGTTCGCGGGAGCGCTGGCCGCCGCCGTCGTGGTGCTCGGCCTGTCCGGCGCCGGGTCGGCGACCCCGCGGCTGGTCCTGGTCGGCTCGGCCGTCACGCTGGCGCTGCAGTCGATCACCATCCTGCTGCTGCTGTTCTACGAACAGGAGACGTCGGGCCTGTTCGCCTGGGGCAGCGGGTCGCTGAGCGTCGCGAACCTGGACGCCACCGCACGGATGGCGCCGGTCGTGCTCGCCGCGACCGTCGCGCTGATCGCGATGGGGCGGTCGCTCGACGTCCTGGCGCTGGGCGACGACAACGCGACCGTGCTCGGCCTGAAGGTGCGGCGCACGCGGATCGGCGCCGTGCTGCTGACCGTGGCACTCACGGCCGCCGCGGTGACCGTCGCCGGACCCGTCGGGTTCGTCGGCCTCTGCGCGCCGGTGATCACCCGCCTGGTCCTGGCGCGCGAAGGCCGCCACCGCGTCCTGCTGCCGCTGTCCGGACTCGTCGGTGTCGTGCTGGTGCTCGGCGCGGACGTGCTGCTGCGGGCCGTGATGGGCTCCGCCGCCGCTCTGCGCGTGCCGACCGGTGTGATCACCTCCGTCGTCGGTGCCGTCGTCCTCGTGTGGCTGGCCCGCCGCAGCCGTCCGGGCGGCACGCGCCGCCAGCCCCCGGCGGGACGCGTCGGCGTGGCGGGCTCGCGGCGCCGGCTCGTGCTGATCAGCGCGCTCGTCGTGGTGCTGCTGGTGGCCGCCCCGATCGCCGGCATGCTGTTCGGCGATCGGCTGGTCCTGCTGGGCGACCTGGTCAACTGGCTGTCCGGGCGCACCGGCACCGCGCTGACGTTCGTGCTCGACCAGCGCCTGCCGCGGGTGCTCGCCGCCCTGGTCGCGGGTGCGGCGCTGGCGGTGTCCGGGTGCGGCATCCAGTCGGTGAGCCGCAACCCGCTCGCCGAACCGGGCCTGCTCGGCATCACCGCGGGCGCGGGCCTGGGCGCGATCGCGCTGATCACGTTCGTGCCGCTGGCCGGCGTGTGGCAGATCGCCGGTGCGGCGGGCGCGGGCGCGACGGTCGCGTTCGCCCTCGTCTACGGCCTCGCCTGGCGGTCGGGCCTGGACTCGGACCGGCTGGTCGTCATCGGCATCGGCCTGTGGTCGGGCGGGATGGCGCTGATCACGCTGATGATCGTCACCTCGGACCCGTGGAACATGGCCAAGGCGCTCACGTGGCTCTCCGGCTCCACCTACGGCCGGACGCTGGACCAGGTGGTGCCCGGCCTGATCGCGCTGGCGGTGCTGACCCCGCTGCTGTGGTCACGGCACCGCGAGCTCGATCTGCACAGCATCGACGACGACACCCCGCGCGTCCTGGGCCTGCGCCTGGAACGCTCCCGCCTGGTGGTCCTGGCCGCGTGCGGTGTTCTCGCCGCGACGGCCGTGGCCGCGATCGGCGTGGTGGCGTTCGTGGGCCTGGTCGCGCCGCACCTGGCCCGGTCGCTCGTCGGCGGCCGGCACGCCCGCGTCCTCCCGGTGGCCGCGGCGATCGGCGCGATCCTGGTCAGCGCCGCGGACACGCTGGGGCGCACCGTCATCGCGCCGGCGCAGATCCCGGCGGGTCTCGTCATCGCGCTGGTCGGAACGCCCTACTTCGTGCTGGTGCTCTGGAGGACCAGGGCCACGCGGGCCTGACCGTCCCGGCGCACCGGCTGGTGCTCGCCGAAGATCAGGCCCCAGTCCAGCGCGGGCGCGGGAACCGCGCGGGGCTCGGCGACGAGGCCGTGCGCCGGGACGATCGCACCGTTGAGGAACTGCCACACCTCGTCGCCCACACGCTGCTGGGCGGGGGTGGCGGTGGCCTGGCGCGGCTGCGGGATGCCGGTCGGGATCGTTGCCACGAAACGGATCCCGCGGAACCCCTCGGCGTCGGTCGCCTCCAGCGTGCCGTGGTGGCGGGTGGCGATCCGGCGGGCGATGGCGAGCCCGAGGCCCGCACCGCCCGCGGCACGGGTGCGGGCCTCGTCGAGCCGGGTGAACCGGTCGAAGACGCGTTCCCGGTCCGCCTCGGGGATGCCGGGACCGTCGTCGATCACCTCCAGCGTCGCCGCCGTCCCGCCGCGCAGCCGCACCACCACCTCGGTGCCCGCGTGGCGTTCGGCGTTGTCGAGGAGGTTGCCGAGCAACCTCGACAGCTGCGCGCGCCGGCCGGGGACCAGCACGTGCTCGTCGGTCTCCAGCGTGACCCTCGCCCGGCGGGAGACCTCCTTCCGCGCGAGGGCGGCGAGGTCGACGGTGTCCTGCTTGTCGAGCGCGTCGGCGTCGAGCCTGGCCAGCAGCAACAGGTCCGTGGTCAGCTCCTGCACCCGCTCGGTGTCCTCCAGCGCCGCCTTCACGACCGTCGGCCAGTCCGCCATCTCCGGGTGCGACAACGCGATCTCGAGCTCGGCCCGCAACGCGGCCAGCGGGCTGCGCAGCTCGTGCGAGGCGCCCCCGACGAACCGGCGGGTGTCCTCGACGGAGCGGTGCAGCCGGTCGAGCGTCTCGTTCACCGCGGCGCCTAGGCGCGCGATCTCGTTGTCCGACGACGGCACCGGCACCCGCCGCGTGAGGTTGTTCTCGTTGATCTCCGCCACCTCGGCGCGCATGGCCTCCACCGGCCGCAGCACCCGGCTCACCGCCGCCAGCACCGTGACCCACACCAGCCCGGTGATCGCGGCGAGCACGCCGAACAGGATCAGCACCGCGTTGCTGAGCTGCTGCTGCGCCTGCGCGGCGATGCCCCGCGCCACGTCCTCGGAGGGCGGCGGCCCGTCACCGACCACCTGGTAGCGCGTGTCGTCGACCGGGGAGAACGGCCACAGCGACAGCTCGGGCCGCACCTCGCTCGTCACGTGCTGGAACCAGGTCACGTATCCCGTCACGCCGACCTGCGCGGACCCGTCGAGACGCCGGCACCCCAGGCTGGAGCAGATGTGGTGCACCCGCGAGTCGTCCGCGGTCCGCACGGTGACCTGCCGGCGCTGCGACTCGAGCAGGAGCACCCCGGCGAACCCGACCAGCAGCGCGGTGGCCACCGTCGCCAGCACGGTCACCTTGACCTGCAAGGACTTCACCGGTCCACCAGCCGGTAGCCCACACCCCGCACGGTGGTGATGCTCCGCCGGTCGAACGGCGTGTCGATCTTGCGGCGCAACGAGCTGATGTAGACCTCGACCAGGTTGGGGTCGGGGTCCTGCGCCGAGTCCCACACCCCGTCGATGATCTCCGACTTGGTGACGACCTCACCCGCGTGCCGCAGCAGGAAGTTCAGCACGGAGAACTCCTTCGCCTTCAGGTCGATGAGCGTGGTCCCGCGCCGGCACTCCCGGCTGACGGGGTCGAGCACGAGGTCGCCCGCCCGCAACAGCACCGGCTGCGCCGTCCGCGACCGCCGCCCGAGTGCGCGCAGCCGCGCCACCAGCACCACGTACGAGAACGGCTTGGTGAGGTAGTCGTCCGCCCCGGTGTCGAGCCCCTCGGCCTCGTCGAACTCGCCGTCCTTGGCCGTGAGCATCAGGATCGGCGTCCACACGCCGGCGTCGCGCAGCTCCTGGCACACCCGGTACCCGTTGAGGCCGGGCAGCATGATGTCGAGGACGATCACGTCGTACGGGTGCTCCCGCGCCCGCCACAGCCCGTCCGTGCCGGTGCGCTCCACGTCGACGGCGAACCCCTCGGCCGTCAGGCCGCGGGTCAGCAGATCGGCGAGACGGGGGTCGTCCTCCACCACGAGCACGCGCATGGGGGCAGAGTGCCGCATCGGCCCCGGTCACGTCCTGAAATCCGGTTCAGGATCGTTCAGCGTCGTTTCAGGTTCACCCTGGCAGGCTCTGTGCTGTGGGTGAGGGGGGTCCACGGCCGGGGGAGAGGATGGCGGCGCCGCTGGGGGGCGGCGCTGCCACCTTCTGGCTCCGCGGTCAGGCGCCCGGCGGCTGGAACGTCCGCCGGTAGGCCGTGGGCGTGACCCCGACGCTCGAGTGCAGGTGCTTGCGCAGCAACGTGGAGCTGCCGAACCCGACCTGCCGGGCCACCTCGTCCACGTGCAACGCCGTCGTCTCCAGCAGGGCGCGCGCCCGGTCGACCCGGCGCTGGATGATCCACTGGGCCGGGCTGGTGCCGACCTCGGCGTGGAACCGGCGGCCGAACGTCCGCACGCTCATGTGCGCGTGCTCCGCCATGTCCGCCAGCGTCAGGGAGCTCCCCAGCCGGGTGAGGGCCCACGCGCGGGTGGGCGCGGTCGAGCTGTGGTCGTCGCGGGGGAGCGGGTGCTCGATGAACTGCGCCTGCCCGCCGTCGCGCCACGGGGCCACGACGCACCGCCGGGCGGCCGCGTTCGCGACGTCGGCACCGTGGTCGCGGCGGACGAGGTGCAGGCACAGGTCGATGCCCGCCGCGCCGCCCGCCGAGGTGAGGATCCGGCCCTCGTCGACGAACAGGACGTCCGGCCGCACGTGCACGGCGGGGAACAGCCTGCGGAACCGGTCCGTGAGCGCCCAGTGCGTGGTGGCCGCGAGCCCGTCGAGCCATCCCGCGGCGGCGAGGACGAACGCCGACGTGCAGAGGCTGACCACCCTCGTCCCCGGCCGGATCAGGTCCAGGGCCCGTGCGACGGCGTCGTCCAGCACACCGGACTCCAGCAGGTCCCCGGTGGGCTTCTGGGTGGCGATGACGACGGTGTCCGCGCCGGCGAGCAGGCGTTCGTCGTGGTCCACGGTGACCGAGAAGTCGCCATCGGTGCGCACCGGCAGGCCGCCCAGCGAACAGGTGCTCACCGAGTAGAGGCGTGCGCCGTCGGCGTCGAGGGCTTCCAGCAGGACGCGGCTCGCGATCCCGAGGTCGAACGGCATGACGCCGTCGAGGGCGAACACGGCGACCTTGTGCGGCATGGCGTGATTATTACGGATGTTGTCATTCACGCCAATCGACCGCCGCGGCAGCGCTGGCGAGACTTCCTCCCATGAACACCACACAGGTCACGACCGGCTCCACCGTCGTGACGTCGCAGTCGATCAGCCGGGAAGCCGCCCTGGCGCTCGTCCAGGCCGCGATCAGCGCCTCCGCCGACGAGGGGGTCGCGATGGCCGTCGCGGTGACCGGCTCGAGCGGCCACCTCAAGGCGTTCGCCGCCATGGACGGATCGCCGTTCCTCGCGACCGAGGTGGCCGTGGACAAGGCGTGGACCGCCGCCGCCTTCGGCCTGCCGACCCACACGTGGGCGGAGATCGTCGCCCAGCCGGCGACCGCGCAGCTCGCCCACCGCCCGCGGCTCGTCGCGGTGGGCGGCGGCTTCCCGATCGTCTCCGGCGGCGTCGTGGTCGGCGGGCTCGGCCTGTCCGGCGGCACCGCCGAGCAGGACGCCAGGGCGGCCGTCGTGGCCCTGCGCGCCCTCGGCTTCGACGGGGGAGAAGACCGATGACCGACTTCGAGAGGACTTCCGGCGTGTTCTACGAGATCCGCCGCTACCAGGCCCGGCCAGGGCTGCGCGACGAGTGGGTCGCCTACATGGAGTCGGTCGTGCTGCCGTTCCAGGAGTCGCTCGGCATGGACGTCACCGCGTCGTTCGTCGACGAGGAGGACCCGGACGGCTACGTCTGGATCCGCCGGTTCACCGGCGAGGCGAACCGGGAGGAGCTGTACGCGAAGGTGTACGAGCACCCGCGGTGGATCGACGAGATCCGGGTCGAGGTGGCGCGGCTGATCGACCTGGACCGGATCACGGTGACCCGCGCAATTCCGACGAGCGCCTCGGGGCTGAGCTGACGGGCACCGCGGCACCGGGCTGAACTCCGCGCCACGGGCAGGCGTATCCCTCGGTGAGCGAGCACCAGGGCCACCGACGGAGGAGCACGGATGAACCCCTCAGCCCAGATCGCGTTCCGCCTGGCCGTCGCCTTCCTGGTCATCGGGCTGAGCGGCGCGTCGGTCGCCGCGGTGGTCGGGCTGGTGCTCAACAACGCCGTGTCCTCGGCGACGGCCAAGCTGTGCGCGAGAGACGCGGTCGCTCCGGCCGGCGGCAAGGACTACCTCGCGCAGAACAACGTGTGGGGTGCCGAGACGCCGCAGTGCGTCACCGTCGGGGACCAGTCGTTGCGGGTCGAGAGCGCGGAGCACCACGTCCCGCCCGCGGGCGCCCCGGCGTCGTCGCCCTCGCTGTTCCGCGGGTGTCACTGGCAGGAGTGCACGGACGTGGGCGACCTGCCGGTCCAGGTGTCGGCGATGCCGCGCATCACCAGCGACTGGGTCAGCCGGCAGGTCGACACCGGGGTCTTCAACGCCGCCTACGTCGTGTGGTTCCACAGCAAGCCCGTCGCCGACGGGACTCCGGACGGCGCGGAGGTGGTGATCTGGCTCCGCAGCCGCGGCGGGGTGCGGCCGGGCGGGACGCTGCTGGCCGGGGAGGTGCCCATCGCGGGTGCCCGGTGGAACGTGTGGCTCGCCCGCGACCAGGACCGGGTGCGCCTCACCTACGAGCGGCTCGGCGAGGTCACCGAGGTCCGGGGGCTCGACGTCAGCGCGTTCACCGAGGACGCCGTCGGGCGCGGGCAGATCTCGCTGGACTGGTACCTGGTCGCGGTCGAGGCCGGGTTCAACCTGTGGAGCGGGGGTGCCGGGAACGCCATCGAGGAGTTCTCGGTGTCCGTGGACGAGTGACCTCACCGCAGGAACGGCCAGCCCGCCGAGTCGTAGGACAGCAGGTTGATGCCGAGCCGCGACGCGCCGGAGTCGGTGTAGTAGTGGTAGAGCAGGACATCGCCGTCGACGTCGGCGAGGACGTCCTGGTGCCCGGTGCCGTGGACGCTGCCCTGCCCGGCGAGGACCTCCGTGCCGCCGCCGGAGGTCAGGGCGGTGCCGTCGCGGGCGACGTACGGGCCGGTGACGCTCGTGGAACGCCCGGCCACCACCCGGTACGTGCTGGCCGCTCCCCGGCAGCAGTGGTCGAACGAGACGAACAGGTAGTAGTACGCCCCGCGCTTCACGATGTTCGGCGCCTCGATCGGGCCGCCGTTCCTGCCCGCGAGGGACCGCACGGACGAGTCGGACCGCAGACCGGTCGAGGGGTTGAGCGCCACCATCTTGATCCCCGACCAGAACGAGCCGAAGCTCAGCCACCAGCGGCCCTGGTCGTCCACGACGAGGTCCGGGTCGATGGCGTTGAAGTTGTCGGACGCCGACGACTCGACCACGAGCCCGCGGTGGGTCCACGTGCCGGCGTCCCCGGTGGGGCTGGTGGCGAGGAAGATCGCCGACCGGTTCGAGCCGAACGTCGAAGCCGAGTAGTAGAGCCAGTACCGGCCGTCGCGGTAGGACAGGTCCGGCGCCCACAGGGTGCCGCTGCCGCCGGTGTAGGGGCTCGTCCACGACGCACCGCCGGGGAACGCCGATCCCGCGGTGCGGAACGCGATCCGGTCGGTGGAGGTCTTCAGGGAGATGCCGGTGCCCGTGTGCGCGACCAGGTAGCTCCCGTCCGCGCGCCGGACCGCGCTCGGGTCGTGCACACCGACGTCCCCGGTGACCCGGCCCGGCAGGGGGTAGGCCGAGGCGGGGGGAGCCGTGGTGATCGTGGCGGCCAGGACCGCCAGCAGGACCAGTGCGGATTTCCGCGAAGTGCTCATGTCACTCCAATGCGAAGGTCGCGTCCGCCCGTCCCTGTGCGTCGCTCACCGCTTGCAGGACGAGCAGTCCGTTGGCGGCGCGCAGGTACAGGCCGGGGAAGTTCAGCGACTCGAACGACACCGCGCCGGAGCCGGCCAGCCCCGCGCGCTGGGTGAAGCTCGCGTCGTTGCGGAACAGGGTGCTGCCGTCACCGCGCTCGACCCACAGCTCGTTGTTGCGGTGCCGCAGGTGGTAGCCGGGGAAGTTGGTCGACTCGAACGAGGTCGTGCCGGAACCGGCGAGTCCCGCGACGAGCTTGAACTGCGAGTCGGCCAGCGGGGACACGTTCGCCTCGACCCGCGCGCGGTACTCCCAGTGCCGCACGAACCGCTCCGGGCCGGCGTAGGTCTTCAGCCGCACCGGCGTGGGGCCGTCGGGGACCGGGATGCCGAAGTCCGGCGTGCCGTCGGACCGGTAGTGGACCTTCTGCACCCGCGTGCGGCGGTTCGGGTCGTTCAGCGGATCGCCGCTGATGTCGCGGTAGTTGCGGTCGTGGTAGACCATGACGTCGCTGGTGCCGTCCTCGGACACGGTGAACGAGTTGTGTCCCGGCCCGTACTGGCCGGTCGCGGCGTTGGTGGCGAAGACGGGGCTGGGGCTCTTGGTCCACGACGCCGGGTTGAGCAGGTCCGCGGACGCCGGGGCGGTCAGCATGCCGAGGCAGTAGTTCGCGTCGGTGGCGCTGGCCGAGTAGGTGAGGAAGATCTTCCCGTTGCGCTGCAGCACGGTCGGTCCCTCGGCGACCTTGTAGCCGCGGGTCTCCCAGGACAGCGCCGGCACCGTCAGCCGGGTCACGGAGCCGGTGATCGTCCACGGGGTGGAGCCCATCCGGGCGAGGTAGACGTTGGAGTTCGTGGAGATGCCCGGCTCCTGCTGCGCCCACGTCAGGTAGCGCACGTTGTTGTGCACGAACGTGGACGCGTCCAGCGAGAAGGTGTCCCACGGCGTCGTGATGCGGCCGCGTTCGGTCCACGACCCCGTCACGGGATCGGCGCTGGAGCTCTCCAGCACGTACATCCGGATGCGCCAGACGTCGTCACTGCGCCCGGCAGCGAAGTAGACGTACCACTTCCCGTTGATGAAGTGGATCTCCGGCGCCCAGATGTGGGCGGCCATCTCACCACTGGAGTGCTTGCGCCAGATCACGGTCTCGGCCGCCGACGCGAGCCCCTGGATCGTGGTCGCGCGGCGCAGCACGATCCGGTCGTACTCCGGGACGGTCGCGGTGAAGTAGTAGAAGCCGTCGGTGTGCTTGAAGACGTGCGGGTCGGCACGCCGTTCCGCGATCGGGTTGGTGTAGCGCGCCGCGGGCGTCGCACTCGCCTGCGGCACGGGGATCCACGCCGAGACGGCGAGCACCAGCACGGCCAGGCGGAGGAACGCGGTCTTCATCGACTGTCCTTTCAGGCCAGTGGCGCGGCGACGGTGAACGACGCGTCGCCGGCGAACCCCGAGTCGGAGGTGCGCCAGTCGACGCGCAGCTCGTAGTTCTGGTGCCGCAGGAACCGGCCGGGGTGCGAGTAGGACTCGAACGACGTGCTCCCGCCGCCCGCGAGTCCGGCCCGCCCGCAGAACGTCGCGTCGCGCGCGAAGGTCGCATCGCCGGCGTTCACGTCCAGCCGCACCCGGAAGCCGTAGTGCCGCAGGTAGCGGTCCGGGAAGTTCGTCGAGCGCAACGAGTGGCAGCTCGCGTTCGCGAGCCCCGGCACGACCGTGAACGTCGCGTCCTGCCGCACCGCCAGGGCACTGGACGAGCTCACCGGGTCCAGATGGCCGAGGTTGTCGCGGTGCCGGACGTAGCGGTCGGGGGAGTTGACCGACCGCAGCGACCGCGCGCCGGTGGCCACCGCCGTGCCGTCGCCGGAGTCCTCCCGCAGCACCGTGAAGTGCCGCGCGGTGCCCGACAGCCCGCTCAGCTCGACCTTCGCGCCGAAGCTCGACAGGTTCGTGCTGTCGGCGTAGAAGTACCGGCGCTGGCCGTACTGGTCGAAGTAGATCCGCCAGCGCCCGTCGGGCAGCTGCACGAGCGCGGGTCCTTCGAGCCCGGCGCCCCAGCCCGCCCAGTTGCCGGTGCCGACGAACGTCCACGGCCCGGTCAGCGAGGTGGCGGTCGCGTGCTCGACGTACTTCGTCGTCTCGTTCTTGAGGAAGTTGTGGTAGGTGCCGCCGACCTTGACGAGGAAGCTGTCGATGTAGTTGGCCGGGATGCCGAGCGGCACCGGGCTGGTCCACGCCGACAGGTCCGCGTTCGCCGCCGTGATCCGGTAGGGCCGGAACTGCCCGGCGGTCCCGGCCGTGGACGCGGAGAAGACCACGTGCACGCTGCCGTCGGAGTCCTTGAACCACTCCGGTGCCCACGTGCTGCCGGTGGCCCCGTTGAGCCCCACCCGGACGGTGCGCAGGAACGTCCAGTTCACGTAGTCCGCGCTGCGGGCGAAACCGATGGTGTCGCCGGTCCAGTTCGTCGTGTGGACGATGTAGTAGTAACCGTCGGTGTGCCGCAGGACGCTCGGGTCGCGGATCAGGCCGGACGGCGGCGTGTAGGCGTTGGCCCGGACCTGGCTGAAGCCGGTCGCGTCCGCCGAGTCGTAGACGTTCATGTTCGACTCGCTGCTGTTCGTGAACGCGGTCATCAGGTAGTGCGGGACGGGTCCGGCGGCCCGGGCGGCCGGTCCGGCGGTGACGAGACCCGCCGCGGTCAGCACCGCTGCCACGACGGCGATCAGCACGTGCCTTCCACGGGAGGCACGCGGCAGGGAGAAACGCATGGACCGACTCCTTGCGCCAGTGAGAGGGGGTCCGCAGGGTGAGCGTTAACACTATGTGGCACGGCTGTGGTGAGTGGCAATGATGGCTCCCGCTGGTTTGTCGAAGTTAGCGATAACACTTTTCATGCGGGCGATTTTCCGTGTCGAATTCGATTCGAACGCCATTCGACGATCGTGCTTGGATGAGGCTGTGACCGATCAGGACGTGGGCGGGACCGTGCGAGACGTGGCCGGTCGCCTGCCCGGCATCCCGGAACTGCGGGCGCTGTGCCGTGCCCTGGCCGCGCTGGACGTCGTGCTGGATCCCGGCAGCGAGCAGCGCCACCACCTCTACGACACCGCCTGGGCACCGGGCCAGGAGCACGCGTCCAAGTACGACGGCGCCGGCAACGACTACTCGGTGGTGTTCGGTGCCGCGGGCGCGTACGTGCGCGGGTTCGACCACGAGTCGCCGATGAGCCCGTACGCCACGGACGACGGGGAGCCGTGGCCCGGCGTCCTCGACTCCGTGCCCGAGGTGTTCCGCGAGCACGTGGAGGAGCCGGCGTTCTCCGACGAGTCCGGCACGCCGAACGTCACGGTGTGCCTGTGGCGCGAGCACGGTGACACCGCCTGGCGGCACGGGGACGTCGCCGTCCCGGCCGGTGGCGGGGACGGGGCCGGCTGGCTGTTCGCGCTGCTGACCGACCACGGGCCCGAGGCGTTCCGGGACTGGGCGCAGGACTACTACGAGCAGCCCGTCGACCTCGAAGCCGTGCGGCACGTCTACGCCGGGAAGCCGCTGACCGAGGCCGTCGTCACCGCGCTCAACCCGGCCACGACGCTGGCCGCCGTCGCCGGCGAGGTCGCCGGGACCGGTTATCCGGTCGGCTGACCGTCGAGCGGGGGACGGCTCCCGGCCGGCAGCCCCTCCGCCAGTTCGCGCAGCAGGGGCAGCGGAACCGCGGAGTACTCCGGAAACCGGTGGTAGGGCTTGACCATCGGGTGGAACCGGCCGGGCAGCCCGCCGGACCGGGCCAGCGCCACCAGCGCCGTGCCGATGCGCTGGGCCGGCACGCGGAACGCCAGCTCGTGACCGTCCAGTTCGGACACCCGCGGCAGCCACTCGTCGAGGAAGGCCTCCGCCTGCTCCCGGTGGCCGGCGAGCGCGTCGGCGAAGACCGAGCACAGGGCCGACGCGGCGGTGTCGTCGCTGCGGGACCGCACGGTCAGGCTGATGGTCTCGTTCGTGTCGCCCGGCCGCCGGATGGCGAACACCTCGCCGAGCGCGGCCCACGGGTCGGCCTCGGCCAGCGCGGCGAGGGCGGACTCCCGGTCGTCCCGCCCGAGCAGGCCGTCCTCCAGCACGAACCACAGCGGGCCCCGGGACGTGCGGCGGGTCAGTTCGCCGGTCGCGGTGCCGAGCAGCCGGTGCGCCGCGGCCACCGTCGCGGGGACGTCGACCCCCAGGTAGGTCGCGTCCACCCCGGTGATCGCCTCGGGCGCGGCGCGCAGCGCGGTCTCCAGGGTGGTGCGCTGGGCCGGCGTCACCTCCTCCGGCAGCAGCGGCCGGTAGGTCTCGCCGCTGGGGCGGAACTGGCGCGCCATCCGTTCGAGCAGACGGGAGTGGAGGGTGGGCAGCGCGTCCTCGGACTCCACCAGCAACGTGTCGTCGTCGGTGCCGAAGAGCCACGCCGCCGCGGCCAGGTCGGCGAGGTCGGCCGTCCACGCGTCCTGCACCGGGTACTCGCCCTGCGCCAGGTGGCGGAGCAACGCCCGTGAGTCGTCGTCGGCGAAACCCGAGTGGACGAGACATGCCGCCGCGGCGCCACGTACGTGCAGCGACGGGCTCCGGGTCATCAGATCCCGTGCCGCCGCAACGTGATCCACCCTCGTGTCAGCGCGTCTGGTGCCGCCGGGCACGACGCCGTTGGCCCGCGCCGCGAGGAAACCGCGGGCCAGGCAGAGACCCGCGGTCGCGTCCGGCGTGAGGGCCGGCAGCCCGCGCGGCTCCCGGCCCAGCAACACCAGCAACCGCAACGCTTCCTCGTCACCGGTGCGGTCCCACATCGCCTCGATCTCCGCGGCGTGCTCCGCCACCGCGGCCGTGCACTCCCGCACCACCTGTGCGACGTGGTCGGGCCGCGTCACGAAGTGCGTCTCGCCGAACGCGATCCTGGCCAGGAACATCAGCGCCCACCCGTTGTCCCGGCGGACCAGGTCGACCAGGAACGGGATCGCGGCCTCCGACGCGGTGAACACCGAACCCTGGTGCGTGGTGGCCGAGTAGAGGCCGTAGACGCCGAAGGCGCGGTCCGCGTCGTCGTCGCTCGTCAGCGCCTCGATGAACAACGGCGTCCGATCGGCCGTGCCGTAGGCGTCTTCGAGGGAGGCCCAGTCCACGTCGTGCAGTCCGGCGGGGGGCGCCGTGGTGCCGCGCAACGGCGGCCGTTCCAGGCCGTCCCCGTCGTCGTCCTCCTCCTCGAAGTCGGGGAACTCGAAGTCTGGCAGGTCGTCAGCGTCGAACACGGTCCGTCCCGGCGGGTCGAGGGCAGTGGGTGCCGAGGCTAGCGCCGCCGGGCACGCGGCTCAGGTGATCGGGTCGCCACCGGTCACGCCGAGGACCTCGCCGGTGACGTAGCCGGACTCCTGCGACGCGAGGAACACGTACGCGGGCGCCAGTTCCGCGGGTTGCGCGGCCCGGCCCAGCGGCGTCCTGGTCCCGAAGCCGCCGATCCGGTCGGCGGGCATGGTCGCGTGGGTCAGCGGTGTCCACACCGGACCGGGCGCGACGGAGTTGACCCGGATGCCCCTGCCGACGAGGTCGGCCGAGAGGTTCTTCGTGAAGTTGACGACGGCGGCCTTGCTCGCCGCGTAGTCCATGAGCACGGGCAGGGGAGCGAAGGCCTGGATCGACGAGGTGTTGATGATCGCGGAACCGGGGCGCATGAACGGCACCGCGGCCTTGCAGAGCCAGAACATCGCGTAGACGTTGATCCGGAAGATCGCGTCGATCTCGTCGCCGCCGACGGCGAGCAGGCCTTCGCCGCGCGCCATCTGGTGCCCCGCGTTGTTCACCAGCACGTCGATCCGCCCGAACTCCTCCCGGGCGCGCTCGGCGACCTGGCGGCACATCTGCTCGGTGCGCAGGTCGCCGGGGACGAGCACGGCCCGGCGGCCGGCCTCGCGCACCAGTTCGGCGGTGCGCTCGGCGTCCTCCTGCTCGTCGTCGAGGTAGGACAGCAGCACGTCGGCGCCCTCGCGCGCGAACGCGATCGCGACCGCCCTGCCGATCCCGGAGTCGCCGCCGGTGATCACGGCCGCGGTGTCCGGCAGCCGTCCGCTGCCGCGGTAGGTGCGTTCGCCGTGGTCGGGCTCCGGAGCCGTGCGGTCACCGGGGCGGGGGTACTGGGTCCGGGGGTCCTGGCGGGTGTACTGGTCCTCGGGCATCTCTGGCCACCTCGTGACGACGGGACGCGAACCGGTCGAGCCAGGGTCTCACAGCGGCGCCGCCGCAGGGCGCCACCGCCGTGGAGACCGTTCCGCCCGGTCGCTCAGAACGCGTCCTCGGTGAAGTCGCTCGGCAGGTCGTCGTCGAAGTCGCCGCGCGACCGCCGGGTCCGCTGCTGTCCCGCCGCGACGACCTCGTCGAGGTCCTGTCCCTCCCGGATCGCCGTGTACGCCCGTTTCAGCGAAGGCGCGCTGGTCTGCACGGCGCGCTGCACGTCCGGGTCGCCGACGGCCCTGCCGGAGGCGATGTCGCGCCAGGACAGCAGGCCGGCGTCGACCTTGCGTTGCAGGTCCCTCAGCGCGTTCGGCGCGTCCTTCGACCGGGCGTGCTTCTCGATCGCGGCGATGTCCGCGGGGGACAGGTCGGTGCCGCGCGTCCGCACCCTGGTCGCCTCGAGCGCCACCTGCTCCAGCCGCGCGCCCCTGGCGTCGAGGTCCTGCCGCCACGCCTCGAGCTGCCGGCGGGCGGTGTCGTGGGGGAACGTCATTCGGCACCCCCGGCGGGCGGCGCCTTCGGGTCCGCCCAGTGCTCGGCTCCGGCCGCCTTGCCGAACTTGGTGTGCGCCTTGTAGCCGCTCTTCGCCGCACCCCACGCCCCGCTGCCGGCGGCGGACGCGCCGTCGCCGAACTTCTCCCTGCCGTCCTGCCAGGTGTCGACCACGTCGAAGAAGTCGTTGGCGTCGCGCACGTCCGGGATCCGCGACAACGCGGTGCCCATCTGCTTGATCCCGTTGATCATGCCCTGCACGCCCTCGATCAGCGTCTGCATCGACTGGATGAGCTTGCGCACCTGGTCGGCTATGTTGACCACGTCGTAGACCATCCACACGGCACGGCCCCAGCCGACGATCGGGATCCACGCCGTCATCGCGGCCTTCATCAGCTTGTCGCAGATGGTGTCGAGCAGCGTCAGCGCGAGCTTCGCGGCCGAGCGGCACGAGCTCGCCATGTTCTTGAACCGGTCGCCGATGAACTTCGCGATCTGCGAGTCCCACTCGATCGCCGTGGTCCAGGTGCGGCGCATCCGGTGCTCGAAGCTCTGCGCGGCACCGCCGTCCCAGTGCGGCGACAGCTCCTCGACGCCGTTGTTCACGTTGTGGCGCACGGTGTCGAGCGCCTTGGCGACCCGGTCCCACGCGGCGGCGTTCGCGTCGATCTTCTCGAAGTCGCCCGCCAGCGGCATGACGAGGTCGCGGACCAGGTCGTCGCCGGTCACCTGCTGGTAGATCCAGTTGACGCCCTGGATCTTCCACCCGGCGGCCTCGATCAGCTCCTTGACCGTCTGCCGGCCGGGCCGGTCGTCGGGCACGGCGCGCAGCGCGACGTGCGGGTCCTCGACGTCCTGGTAGCCGTTGCAGACCCCCGCGCTCACCGGTCCACCCCCAGGAACCGCTCCAGCCAGGACGGCGGTTCGGCGTTGCGGCCCGCCGTGTCGATCAGGCGCAGGCCCACCTCGTCCGCCTTCTCGTACACGTGCGCCGACTTGGCCAGCGCCTCGGCGTCCTTCCCCATCTTCTCGGCGGCGACGCCGAGCGTCTCGCCGTAGAGCTGCGCGACCCCGGTGACGACGGGGTCGAGCAGCGACAGCAGCCCGGTGAACCCGGACGTGTCCCCACCCCTGAGAACCGCGTGCTCCCGGATCGTCAGGAAGTGCCGCGCCTGACGTTCGAGGAGCCCGCCGCAGCCGCGCAGTTCGTCCGGCACGACGTGGAACTTCTCTCCCATGGCGGATGACTGTAATTTGCGGTTCCGTCACATTTGGCGTTATAGACAAGATGAATCGCGACCCGGCGGGACGACCGCGCGGACCTCAGCGAGCCGCTCGACCGAGTGGTCGTCGTTCCAGCACACCGCCGCCTCCCACGCCGCGTACGCCTGCGCGGCGATGTCGTGGGCGGTGTCGTCCAGGCCCGCGGCGTTGAACGGCAGCACGAGGTCGAGGTCGGGGACGTCGACGTGCGCCTCGTCCCAGTCGATCAACGCGACCCCGCGCGCGGTGACGCGCACGTTGCCGGGGTTGGGATCGCCGTGCACGACGCAGGACGGGCGACCCGCGAGCCGCGCCCACGCCGCCCGGCAGCGGGCCACGCCCTCGGGCGGCATGGCCGTGAGGTCCACCCTCGTGCCGGACTCGGCGTGCAGCAGGTCGGTCGACGACCGCCACCCCGGTCGCTGCGGCCGGCCCCGGGTCAGCCGGTGCAGCTCGCGCAGCGCGGCGGCGACGCCTCGCCAGTCGGCGCTCGACGAGGGCGGCTCTCCGTCCAGGTAGGTCGTCACGACCAGACCGTCCGCGAAGAACCGGCCGTCCTCGGCCGGGATCGGCACCGGAACGATCAGCCCCGCGCGGTCGAGGTGGCGCAGGAGGTCCGTCTCCCAGGCGAGGTCGGCGTCGCTGCGCGTGCCGAGCCGGCCGACCGCCCGGCGTCCGCCGACGCGCACGGTCCACACGTCGTTGGCGGCCCCGCCGGAGAGCGGCTCGACGCGGACGGCGTCCGCGCCCCACCGCCGCAGCGCGTCCCAGCCGGCGGTCACCGCTGGGCCGCCAGGGCGTCGCCGAGCGGCGTCCGCCGGTAGAGCACCGACCGGCCCGACCGCGCCTTGCTCAGCAGACCCGACCGGAGCAGGACGGTGAGGTGGTCGCCCACGGCGCCGGGAGCCATGCCGAGGCTCCTCGCGAGCTGCGTGGTGCTGGCCGGTTCGTCCAGTTCGGACAGCAGCTGCGCGCGGGAGCGCCCGATGAGGTCGCCGATCGCGCCGGGGTCGGCGGGCGTGCCCGGCTCCCACAGCGCGGAGATGCCGCGCGCCGGGTAGACCAGCGCCTTCGGCCACGGCTGCTCGGTGTAGGCGGACACGTTCGGCCAGCCGAACACCGACGGGATGAGCAGCAACCCGGCGCCGCCCAGGTCGATCGTCCCGCTGGCCGCCCGCAGCTGGATCTCGATCGCGCCGTCGTGCCACCGCGTCCGGGGGTCGAGCCCGGCGATCGCCGCCGCCCAGCCCTCGCGGCTCAGCAGGCCGGCGCGGTGCACCACGTCCCGTTCGCAGATCGCCCGCAGCCGCGCCCAGTCGGCGGCGAGCAGCTCGTGCCAGGCCACCTCGAGCACGTCCGCGACGCGCGCGACGACGTCGCGGCCGCGCAGGACCGACAGCACCCGCACGTCGTCGGTGGGCCGGCGCCGCAGGCACTCGGCGATCTCCCTGCGCGCCAGCGGCAACGGCGTGGCGCGCACCCTGGCCAGGTCGTCGCCGACCGTCTGGGCCAGGCCGTGCGGTGGCGGCGCGACGAAGTCGGCGCCGTAGTCGGGAGCGCACAGCGCCAGCACCGCGTCCAGCTCGGTCTCCGCGCGCAACCGGCGGTAGACCGGGCGCAACCGCTCGGACCAGTCGCGCGGCAGCGGCCTGCCCGCGCGGCCGGACAGCCTGCGCAGCAGCTTGTCCAGCTCGAGCAGGGGAGCGATGGCGAACCTGCTCGCCAGCAGGTCGTCGGCTCCGGCGGTGAACCTCAGCACGCACCGACCCTACGTCCAGGAACGTATCTTTGGCGGCGCCGAGGGCGGCACGCGGACGCTGACGGCATGCCGTCCACCACCACCCGCGCGACCTTCGGCCACGTGCTGACCCGCCCGGTGTTCCGGGAGCTGCTGGCCACCCGCGTGGTCGCGATCGCCGCCGACGTGCTGCGCACCGTCGCGCTGTCGACCGCGATCTTCCGCAGCACCGGCTCACCGCTGCTGGCCGCGCTCGCGTTCGGCCTCGCGTTCGTGCCGCAGGCGTTCACGGGAGTGCTGTTCGGCCCGCTCACCGACCGCGTCCGCCCGCGCACCCTGATCGTCACCACCTACCTCGCGACCGGCGCCGCCACGGGCCTGCTCGGGCTGGTCATGCCGCCGACGTGGGTCGTGCTCGTGGTGATCACGCTCGTCGGCTGCCTCGGACCGGCGCTCAACGGCACCGCCGGGCGGCTGATGGCCGACGTGCTCGACGGGGACGCGTACGTCATCGGGCGCTCGGTGATGTCGATGGCGATGTCGTTCGCCCAGCTCGGCGGCCTGGCGTTCGGCGGGCTCGCGGTGGCCGCCCTCGGCGCGCGGGACGCGCTGCTGATCAGTGCCGGCGCCGTGCTCGCGACCGCGGTGGCGGCACGCCTGCTGCTGCCGGACCTGCCCGCCGCGCCGGGTTCCGGGAACGTCGTGCGACAGGGCTTGTCGGGCACGAGACAGCTGCTCGCGAACCGCACGACGAGGGTGCTGCTGCTGACCCAGTGGCTGCCGCCCGCGTTCGTCGTCGGCGCGGAGAGCCTGATCGTCTCCTACGCCCTGAGCCGCGGCTTCACCACCGGCGCGGCCGGCCTCATGCTCGCCGCCCTGCCCGTCGGCATGATCATCGGCGAGTTCCTGGTCGCGCGGTTCCTGGGCCCGGACGCGCGGCGCCGCGCCGTGCCGGCCCTGATCGCCCTGCTCGGCGTGCCGCTGCCGGGGCTCGCGTTCGCCCTGCCGGTCGCGGCCTGCTGCACGCTGCTCGTGGCGAGCGGCGCGGGCTTCGCCTACACCCTGGGCGTGGCGGCGCCGTTCCGCGACGCCGTGCCGGAGGCCCGGCGCGGCCAGTCGTTCACCGTGCTGTCGGCGGGCCTGATGACCGCGCAGGGCGTGGGCCCGGCGCTGTGGGGAGCGCTCGCCGAGCTCGTCCCGATCGGCCACGCCATCGCGGCCGCCGGGATCGTCACCGCGCTGACCGCGGCTGCTCTCCACCCCGCTCTGCGCGCTGCCGCAGCACCGCGAGCGCCTCGTCCGCGTGGACGGTGAAGCGCAGCTCGCTCTTGACCACCCCGAGGACCCGGCGGTCGGTGTCGATGACGAACGTGCGCCGCCGGGCGTGCAGCGGGCTGAACCGCCGCCAGGCGCCGAACTGCCGGGCCACCACGCCGTCCACATCGGACAGCAGCGGGTAGTCGAACCCGTTCGCGGCGGAGAACGCGCGCTGCGTCCCGACCGCGTCCGGGCTGATCCCGACCCGGTGCGCGCCCACCTCGGCGAACTCCGCCGCCAGGTCGCGGAAGTGGCAGCTCTCCGCCGTGCACCCGCCGGTCATCGCGGCGGGGTAGAAGAACAGCACGACCGGCCCGGAGGCCAGGAAGCCGGACAGCGAGCGGGGCTCGCCGCCGTCGTCGGGGAGGGTGAAGTCCGGTGCCGTGTCGCCTCGTTCCATGCCCGGTGTTCGGAGCCGCGGCCGGGCCGGATTGGTCGCGGCCGAGACCTGCGCTAGCAGGCGGCGTGCTCGTCGGACCCCGTCAGCAGCTCGGCGACCGGCCGCCGCGGCGTCGCCGGGACCGGCGTGCTGAACCCCAGGCGCAGCACCGTCTGCGGCACGAGCATGCCGCCGAGCGAGCGCCGCAGTTCCTCGCGCACCTGCCGCACCTCGACCGGCTGGGACAGGAACGACGCGGACAGCCCGCGCGTGCCCGCGGTGAGCAGGACGCGCTGCATCGCCTGGCCCGCCTGCAGTTCGCCGAGCGGTCCGTCGTAGAACGAGCAGAGCACCACGACGAGCGGATCGGACTCGTAGTCCTTGCCGGGCCGGCGTTCGGGGCCCCGGAAGTCGCGGAACGCCCACTCGTCCTGCATCGCGGGCCGCACGCCCGCCGAGGCCGGCGGCACGCCGTCGGACGCGCCGGGGCGGGGGCCGGTGAACGCGGCGAGCTCGGCCTGCACGCCCGCGTCGGCGAGCTGGATCTCGTGCGCCCGCCGGACGAGCCGCTTGATCTGCGCCCGGTCCCGGGGCGTCGTGATCACGTGCAGCCACGAGCGCTCCAGCTCCGCCGCCCGCACGAGGGCGTGGCGCTGCTGCGGGTCGACCGGCGCCTCCAGGAACGGCCTGCGGTTCGTGCGGCGGTGCGGCACGGCGTCGAGCAGGGCGCGGTTCTCGGCGGTGATCCTCATCGCCCCGCCGCGGCGCACCACGGCGAGCGCTCCCGGCGCGTCGTGGCCGGGCAGCACGGACACCAGCGGCCGCACGCCCTCGGCCTCGAGCGCCAGGCGCAGGTTGAAGAGCGCGGCCCCGCACGACAGCCGCAGCTCGCGGTCCTCGGGGTCGGTGGCCGCCAGCCTGCGGCGCGGGTCCGCGTGCAGCTCGATCCGGTCCCGCCGCACGAGGAACCGCCAGGGCTGGGTGTTGTGCACGGACGGCGCGAGCGACGCCGCGGCGAGCACGCCCTCGACCTGGTCGGGCCCCAGCCCCAGCGCCGCCGTCACCTGGACCATGTCCTTCACCCCATCGTGTTGCCCGGTCGAACCTGTGGTCGTTCCACCTTCCGCGCCGCCCGCGGGCCGACCCACTGTCGAAGGTCCCGACCTGACCGGGACCGCTTGGCGTGGCCCGGGGTGCGTGAAAGGCTTGATCCATGGGAGGTCCGGAGGAGCGGCCGTCCCGCAGCCTGCTGAGCGGGTTGCGGCTCGACGACCTGCTCGACGAGATGCGCGACCGGCTCGCCGAGATCGGGTCGACCAGGGACAAGATGCAGAGCCTGCTCGACGCGGTGCTCGCGGTCGGGGCGGGCCTGGAGCTCGACTCGACGCTGCAGCGCATCGTCCAGGCCGCGGTGGAGCTGGTGGGTGCCCGCTACGGCGCGCTGGGGGTGCTCGGCTCGCGGCACAACCTCGCGCAGTTCGTCCACGTCGGCATCGACGCGCCGACCCGGGCCGGGATGGGACACCTGCCCGAGGGGCAGGGCCTGCTCGGACTGCTGATCGAGGAACCGCGGACGATCCGGCTGCACGACCTGTGCGAGCACGCCGCCTCGGTCGGGTTCCCGGCGAACCACCCGCCGATGCACAGCTTCCTCGGCGCTCCCGTGCGGGTGCGCGACGAGGTGTTCGGCAACCTCTACCTGACCGAGAAGCAGGACGGCGGCGACTTCACCGCCGACGACGAGGTCGTGCTGGAGGCGCTGGCCGCCGCCGCGGGCGTCGCGGTGGAGAACGCCCGCCTGTTCGAACGGTCGCGGATGCGGGAGAGGTGGCTGGAGGCGACCGCCGAGATCAACGCCCAGCTGCTCACCGGCGCCACGGCCGAGGACGCGCTCCGGCTGATCGCCCAACGGGCCGTGGAACTCGCGTCGGCGTCATGGGTGGCCGTGCTGCTGCGTGACGACAACGAGCTGCGCACCGCCGCACGGGCCGGCAGCGACGCCGCGCCGGACACCTTCAAGGCCGACGCCCCGGTGCTCGCCCAGGTCCTGGAGACGGGTGCGCCGGAACTGCTCGAGGACGTGGACGGACGGCTCGGCGACGTGTCCGGCGGGGCCGGTGCCGCGGTGGTGCTGCCGCTGCGCGCGGGCACGGCGGTGACCGGGGTGCTGGTCGCGGTGCGGGACAAGGGCGCGGCCGCGTTCGGCGCGGACCTCATGCCGCTGCTGGCGTCGTTCGCCGACCAGGCCGTCGTCGCGACCGAGTTCGCCGAGAACCAGAACGCCCGGCGCCTCGTCGACGTGCTCGAGGACCGCGACCGGATCGCCCGCGACCTGCACGACCACGTGATCCAGCGGCTCTTCGCCACCGGCATGAGCCTGCAGGGCTCGCTGACCTGGGTGACCCACCCCGAGGCGCGCAGGCGCGTGCAGAAGGCGGTCGACCAGCTCGACCAGACCGTGCTGGAGATCCGCACGTCGATCTTCGACCTGCAGGCGGACTCCGGTGACACCGGGTTGCGGCGCCGGTTGCTGAACATCGTCGCCGAGATCACCGAGGACGCGGAGCTCAGCCCGGCGATCCGGATGTCGGGCACCATCGACAGCCTGGTGCCCGACCACATCGGTGAGCACGCGGAAGCCGTCGTGCGGGAGACCGTCGGCAACGCGCTGCGGCACGCCCGCGCCACCGAGCTGACGCTCACCGTCGAGGCGGGCGACGCGCTGATCATCACGATGGTCGACAACGGCCTGGGCATGCCGCCGGAGGTCGCCCGCAGCGGCCTGCGCAACCTCGAGCAGCGCGCGGCCGAGCTGCACGGCGCGCTCACCGTCGCCGGCGAACCGGGGGGCGGCACGCGGGTGACGTGGCGGGTCCCGCTCGGCTGACGCCTCAGCCGGTCTCGTTGTCGTGCGCCGGCCTGCGCAGCTGCGAGGACAGCACGGCGGCCTGGGTGCGGCGTTCGAGGCCGAGCTTGGCGAGCAGGTGCGAGACGTAGTTCTTCACGGTCTTCTCCGCGAGGAACATCCTCTCGGCGATCTGCCGGTTCGTCAGCCCGTCGCCGATGAGGTCGAAGACGGTCCGCTCCTGCTCGGTGAGCGCGCGCACCGGGTCGCCCTGCTCGCGCTCGCGGCGGATGCGGTTGAGCAGCGCGGCGGTCGAGCGGGCGTCCAAGAGGGACTGCCCGGCCGCGACGGTCCTCACCGCCGTGGTGAGGTCCGTGCCGAGGATCCGCTTGAGGACGAACCCGGACGCGCCCGCCATGATCGCGTCGAACAGCGCCTCGTCGTCGGTGAACGACGTGAGCATCAGGACGTTCAGCTCGGGCAGGCGCGACCGCAGCTCGCGGCACAGCTCGATGCCGTTGCCGTCGGGCAGCCGCACGTCGAGCACGGCGACGTCCGGCGCGGCCGCCGGCACCATCGTGAGCGCCTCGGTGACCGACGAGGCCTCGCCCACGACCTCGAGGTCGGGGGAGGCGCTCAGCAGTTCCCTGATCCCGACCCGGACGACCTCGTGGTCGTCCACCAGGAAGACCCGCGACACCACCGCGACCACCTCTCCTCGTTCGTTCCCCGACCACGATGATTCCAGCCCGGTCGTGCCGGCACAGGGCCCTAAGACCCTGTCAGGACGCGCCCGGCGGCCCGCCCCGGCGCGGGGCCCGAGGTCCCCGGCGGCGGGGGGCCGCGGCCACTCACCCGCCGCGGCCCGCGCCGCGAGGCTGGAGTGCATGAGCGAGAACGAGTCCCGGCCCGTGGTGGTCGGAGTCGACGGATCACCCGCCTCCCTGGCCGCGCTGCGGTGGGCCGTCGAGGACGCGCGCAGGCGCGGCTGCGCGGTCGACGCGGTGACGGCGTGGCACGCGGACTACGGCGCGATGATCGGGCCGCTGCCCGCGGAGGTCTATGCCGGCGTGTC
Source organism: Lentzea sp. NPDC060358 (assembly GCF_042725365.1). Taxonomy (NCBI): domain Bacteria; kingdom Bacillati; phylum Actinomycetota; class Actinomycetes; order Pseudonocardiales; family Pseudonocardiaceae; genus Lentzea; species Lentzea sp. NPDC060358. The sequence continues at coordinate 55,778 of NZ_JBHXCW010000004.1, forward strand.
GTCGGAGGCGATGCGCACGGCCGCCCGCGCGGTGCTCGACCGGTCGGTGGCGGAGTTCGAGGACGTGGAGATCCGCCCGGTCCTCGTCGAGGGCGACGCCCGCGACGTGCTGCACAAGGCCTCCGCGGACGCGGCGCTGCTCGTCGTCGGGAACCGGGGCCGCAGCAGGATCGTCGAGGCGGTCCTCGGCTCGGTGAGCGCCTACTGCGTGCACCACGCGTCCTGCCCGGTCGTCGTGGTCCGCGAGGTCGCGCCCGCTCTTCCCCCGACCCCGGGCCCGCTGCTGTGAGTGCGGCCCCCGCGACACCGAGGAGCACAGCCATGAGCACCAAGCCGATCGTGGTGGGCGTCGACGGCACGCCCGCCTCGGACCGGGCCCTGCGGTGGGCGCTGGACGAGGCCGTCGTCCGCGGCTGCCCGGTGCAGGTCGTGCACGCCTGGACGTTCGAGGCGCTGAACGACTGGGCCGAGACCACCGAGCAGCGCGTGCGGGCCGAGTCGGAGGCGTTGCTCGACCAGGCCGTGCGGACGGCGTCGCAGGACCGCGAGACGATGCCCGACCTCGTCCGCATGAGCCTGCGCGGCGACGCGGCGGCCACCCTCGAGAAGGTGTCGGAGGGCGCCGCGATGCTGGTCGTCGCCTCGCACACCGACCGCGGGATCCGCCAGTTCGTCCTCGGGTCGACCAGCCTGCACGTCGTCCGGCACGCCCACGCGCCGGTCGTGGTCGTCCCGGTGACCGACCGCGAGCTCGCGGAGAGCGAGCGATGAGGGCGGCCGAGGCGCTGACCCGGCCGCTCGTCACCGTCGGCCCGCGCGACTTCGCCCGCCACGCCGCCGGGCTGATGGACGACTTCGGTCTCACGACGCTGCCCGTGGCCGACGAGGGCGTGCTGCTCGGCGTCGTGACGAGAGCGGACGTGGTGCGGGGCAGGGAGGGCGTGCCCGCGCCGTACGTGCAGCAGGTCATGTCCCAGCCGGTGCTGGTCGCCACGCGGGACACGCCGCTCGACGCCCTGTTCGACGCGATGGCCCGCCACGAGGTGCTGTGCGTCCCGGTGCTCGACGACGGCCGGGTCGTCGGCGTGGTCACGCGCTCGTCGGCGCCCCAGGCGCTCAGCCGCGCGGTCCTGCACAGCTGAATCAATTCTCTTTTCGGCTCTTGCCTGGAATATTGGTCCGGGTGCGGAGTGGTGATTACCAGAATGGTGGAACGGGGGCGACGGTCGTTCCGCGGAGTGGTGGTGCGGCTTTCCGATTTCACCGGTAAAGCCTTCTTGACTGCCGTGCAAGGATGCTGACGAAAACCTCCCAGTCATCATCCGGATGTGGATCCGCGAGGGCGTCGAATGGTGGAATTCATTGCGGCGTTCGCTCTGGTCCGCACACCCCGGACCAGGCAGCTCCGCCACTCCACCAGGAGAAAACCCCATGATCGGCAGGCGCCGGCTCACCGTTCTCCTCACCACTCTGACCGTGCTCGCGGTCGTCACCGGCTGCGGTTCGCTGCAGGCCGAACAACCACCCGCACGCACTTCTCCGGCCGTGGTCGAAAAGGCCAGGATCAAGGTCGGCGTGCTGCCGGTGGTGGACGTCGCACCCCTGCACATCGCGATCAAGAACGGCTACTTCAGAAATGAGGGTCTGGAAGTCGAGACGGTCACCGTCCAGGGTGGCGCCGCGGCTATTCCGAGTCTGATCAAAGGTGGCCTCGACATCACCTTCGGCAACTGGGTGTCGTTCATCGCCGCGCAGTCCGACGGCACCGCGAAGGACGTGGGCGGCCTGAAGCTCATCTCCGACGCCTACCAGGCCAAGCCCGGCATGTTCCTGATCCTGGTCAAAGGCAACGGGCCGATCAGGACGATGCAGGATCTCGTGGGCAAGACCATCGCCATCAACACCCTGAACAACATCTCCGAGCTGACCACGAAGGCCGTCCTCGAAGCCAACAACATCGACCCGAAGCGCGTGACGCTCAAGGCGATGCCCATGCCCGACATGGAGGCGGCGATCGAGCGCAACGTGGTGGACGCGGGCTTCATGAGCGAGCCGTTCATCACCAAGGCCCAGCGCAACTCGGGTCAGCTGGCCATCATCGACGCGGCGTCCGGCCCCACCGACGGCATCCCCATCGCCGGCTACGGCACCACGGCCAAGTTCGCCCAGGAGAGCCCGAACACGGTGGCCGCCTTCCAGCGCGCCATGGCCAAGGGGCAGCGCGACGCCTCGGACCGCGCCACGGTCCAGGCCCTGCTGCCCGACTACGCCGGCGTGGACCGCGACACCGCCAAGCTGGTGCACCTGGGCCAGTTCCCGATCTCCCTCGACCCGACCCGGCTCCAGCGGGTGGCGACCCTGATGAAGACGTACGGGCTTCTCGGTGCCGATCTGGACGTCGAACCGATGCTCGTCCGCGGCGCGGAGAAGTGACCTGACAGGCGGCCGCGGGGCCGGTGACCTCGGCGGACACCACGTCGCCGGCACCCGCGGCTGCACAGTGATCACTGTGCGTGTCAGCGTGCTCACCAGCGGAGATGTGAGCAGGAACACTCGGCTGTGACGTTGCCGTGTTCATTTCGTAATATGGCCCGCCGTGTGACCATGCCCCGTCCCCGACGCAAGGTGTTCCCGAATGCCGGGCCGACATAGAACCCAGCCGACCTCCACCCGGAAGCTGAAACTGCCCGTCGCCGTCGCCGCCACCCTCACGGTGGGCCTCGTCGCGACCTTCTGGGTGGTCCGCTCCTCCGACCAGCCGATCGACCCGACCGGAGCAGCCGCCCAGCTGGTGGCCCCGGCCGGCTCCTCCAGCCCGCCGTCGTCCTCCACCACGACGTCGACCACCGCGCCGCCGTCATCGGAAGCCCCGGTGACCACCACGCCGCCCCCGGTGACCACGACGACGGTGGAGACCACCACGCCGCCGCCCCCACCCCCGCCGCCGCCGTGCCCGACCACCCTCGAAGGGGTGAAGCCGCACGTGGCGCAGGTGGGCCACCACATCGCGGGCAAGTTCGGCGTCGACGACATCGGCGGTGCCGTCGGCCGCGGTGGCTCCGGCGAGCACCCCATCGGCCTGGCGCTCGACTTCATGGTCGACACCACCACCGGCAACGCGCTGTCCGACTACGTGCTGGCCAACCGCAAGGCGTTCGGCGTCACCTACGTGATCTGGCGCCAGCGCTACAACGACGGCAGCGGCTACACGCCCATGGAGGACCGCGGCAGCCCCACGGCCAACCACATGGACCACGTGCACGTCTCGTTCCAGGCGAACGCGACGGTCAAGGTCACCTGCTGAGGGAGCGACGCTTGTAACGCCGGTGCGGTGGGTCGGATAGAGACGCCGTGGACGTTCTGACATGGGTCTTGGTCGGACAACCGTCGACCGCGCCGACCGTGCCGGCACCTGCGTCGAGCGCGTCGCCGTGGGTGCCGGCGGCAACGCTCGCCGCGGCGGTCATCGCGGCGGTCGTGGCGGGCATCGGTGCTTTCCTGCAACGGAAGTCCGGGCGTGAGACGGCATCCGCGGCGCATCGCTCCGCGGATGCTTCACAGGTTGCGGCGCAGGCGGCCGAAGCGTCCGTGAAGCTGAACGAGCGGGTCTCCACGATCGCCGCGACCCGGACCGAGGCCGACTCCCTGGGCAAGCGCTACCAGGACGCCGCGAACCAGCTCGGCCACGAGAAGGCCGTGGTGCGCATGGCCGGTGTCATCGCCATGGCACAGCTGGCCGATGACTGGCCGCAGCAGCGCCAGATGTGTGTGGACGTCCTGTGCGGCTATCTGCGGATGTCGCGGTCCGCGATCGTCGGGAACGACGCGCCCGAACACGCCGAACGCGAGGTCAGGGCGACGGTTCTGCGGCTCATCGCCGCGCGCACCTCCCGGTACCGGCCATCCGACGAGTCCGTCGTGCCCAGTTGGTCGCAGTGTGAGTTCGACCTGTCCGGCGCCGTGATCTACGACCTGGACTGGACCGGTCTCACGTTCGAGAGGCGCGTTCACCTCACCGGTGCCACCTTCGGCGGGAAGTGCCGGATCGCCAACTCCAGGTTCGAGTACTTCGGTGTCCTGCTCGACGAGGTCGAGCTGGAGGGAAGCCTGGAGATGTACGGCATCGAGGCGCGCGAGTGCGGTGTCACGTTCGATCACGCCACGGTTCGTTCGGCGGGCGACCTCAAGATTCACTTGTCCGGAAGTCCCGCAGCCAGGTGGGAGATGTCGCAGCTCGATGTCGAAGGACGGATGGAAATCCACATCAGTCCCGATGTCCACAACGACAGCGTCGTGCTGCGCCGAGCAGACGTGCGCGGTGACGTCGTGATCCACTGCGGAGACCAGGAAATGTCGCTGAAGCGTGAAGGCTGGTTCGACACGCCCCACCTCGATTTCTCCGGGTGGAACATCCACAGTGGAGCGCGCGTGCGCATCGAGAGTCAGTTGGTGGACGTCTGGTCCGCGGAGTGGCAACCGCGGCGGGTCGATCCGGACGCTGACGTGCTGCTGACCACAAGACCCGCTGTGCCTGAACGGAGTTGACTGCCACCCTTGACCGCTGATCAGCCGATCGCCGGCCGATCGGTGACGGTCAGCGCCAGGTCCGCGCCGTCCACCGTCACCAGGACGTGCTGCCCGCCGCGCAGCTCGCCCGCGAGCAGGGCGCGCGACAGCCGCCGGTCGAGCTCCTTCGCGATCGTGCGGCGCAGCGGCCGGGCGCCGTGCTCGGGCACGTAGCCGCGCGCGGCGAGCCAGTCGACGGCGCGGTCGTCGACCTCCAGCGTGATGTCCTGCTCGCGCAGGCGCTCGCGGGTGCGGCCGAGCAGCAGCGCGGTGATCCGGCGCAGCTGGGCCGCGTCGAGGCCGCGGAACAGGATGATCTCGTCGATGCGGTTCAGGAACTCCGGCCGGAACGAGCGGCGCACCGCGGTCATCAGCGGCCCGCGCAGCTGGTCCACCTCGACGCCGGAGGCGCCGGCCGCCAGCAGCTGGTCGGCGCCGATGTTGCTGGTCATGATGATGACGGTGTTGGCGAAGTCGGCGGTGCGCCCCTGGGAGTCGGTGAGCCTGCCCGCGTCGAGCACCTGCAGCAGCGTGTTGAAGACGTCCGGGTGCGCCTTCTCGATCTCGTCGAGCAGCAGCACCGAGTACGGCACGCGCCGCACCGCGCCGGTGAGCTGGCCCGCGTCCTCGTAGCCCGCGTAGCCCGGCGGCGCGCCGATCAGCCGCGAGACCGTGTGTTGCTGCCCGAACTCGCTCATGTCGAACCGGATCAGCCGGTCCGGTGAGCCGAAGAGCGCCTCCGCCAGCGCCCGCGCGACCTCCGTCTTGCCCACCCCGGTCGGGCCGAGGAACAGGAACGAGCCGACGGGCCGGTTCGGGTGCTTGAGGCCGGCCCGGCCCTGCCGCACCGCGTCGGCCACCGCCTCCACCGCCTCGTCCTGGCCGACGATCCGCTCGTGCAGCAGGTCCTCCAGGTGCAGCAACCGGTGCCGTTCAGCCTCGGTGAGCTGCGCGACCGGGATGCCCGTGCTGCGCGACACGACCTCGGCCACGTCGTTGCGCCCGACCTGCGGTGCCCCGGCCAGCGCGGCACGGGCGGCCTCCAGGTCGGCGACCGCGCGGCGCAGGTCGTCCTCCAGGAACGGCAGGTCCTCGGCCTGCGCGGCGTCCCGGTCCCGCTCCAGGCGGCGCACCCGCCGCTCCAGCTCCGCCGGGTCCGGCGGCATCGGGGCCTTCTCCCGCAACCGGACGCGCGCGCCCGCCCGGTCCACCAGGTCGACGGCCTTGTCCGGCAGGAACCGGTCGGTGACGTAGCGGGCGGACAGCTCGACCGCGGACACGATCGCCTCGTCGGTGATCCGCACGCCGTGGTGCGCCTCGTAGCGGGCGCGCAGGCCGCGCAGGATCGCGACCGCCTCCTCCGGCGACGGCTCGGCGACGAGGACGGGCTGGAACCGCCGTTCGAACGCGGCGTCCTTCGCGATGTGGCGGCGGTACTCCTCGGCCGTGGTGGCCCCGATGACCTGCACCTGCCCGGACGTGAGCACGGGCTTGAGGATGTTCGCGGCGTCCATCGGCGCGCCCTCGGCACTGCCCGCGCCGACGACGGTGTGCAGCTCGTCGATGAACAGCACCACCATCCGGTTGGCCGCGGCCACCTCCTCGAGCACGCCTTCGAGCCGTTCCTCGAACTCGCCCCGGTACTTCGCCCCGGCCACCATGCCGACCAGGTCGAGGGAGATCAGCCGCCGGTCCCGCAGCGTGGCGGGCACGTCGCCGGCGGCGATCCGCGCCGCGATGCCCTCGACGATCGCGGTCTTGCCGACCCCGGGATCGCCGATCAGCACGGGGTTGTTCTTGGTGCGCCGCGACAGCACCTCCAGCACCTCGTCGACCACGTCCTCCCGGCCGACCACCGGGTCGAGCAGGCCGTCGCGGGCCGCGGCGGTGAGGTCGCGCCCGTGGTGGTCGGTGCGCCTCGTCGCGGACGGCGGCCGGCCGAGCCCGCCGAACAGCTTCCCGACGAGGTCCTCCAGCGAGTGGGACCCGAAGCCGAACACCCAGTCGTCACCGCTCACGGCCTGCCACCTTCACCCGGTCGAGGGACCTCTGTCCCCGATCCTTCCCCGCGCGGGTCACGACCACACATCACGCGGGCACCGAGCCGGGGCGGTGCTGGTACCGCGCGGGGGTGCGGAGGCCGGGCCCGCCACAACCCGTGCGGCCGGGGCGTGGACACCGGTGGGCCGGGCGAAGTGGGCCGCGCAGCCGACGGCGTTCCGGGCGACGCCGCCGCCGGGTCGAGCCCACCACAACGCCGAGATCGACCCACCCATGAGAAGGCTCTCCCAGGCGTCTCGGGGTTCCCCCTTACCTCCAAGGTCTACGGCCGGCTCAGACCACGGGCCGATGTGCGCGCACTTCCCGTTCCGGTGGACTCGTCGGCACCTTTCGTTTCCTGCTGGGGGAGTTCATGTCCTTCCTGACCGATGCCCTCGAGGGGCTCGCTGGTCTGCCGCAGCCCGCTGTGCTGGCTGTGACGGGTGCGTTGACGTTGGCTGAGTGCACGCTGGGGGTGGGGTTTCTGGCGCCGGGGGAGACGGCGTTGCTGCTGGCGTCCACGACGGTGACGACAGTGCCCCGGTTCGTGGTGATGTGGCTGGTGGTCACGGTGTGCGCGGTCGCGGGCGACAGCATCGGCTACTACCTCGGGCGTCGCTATGGCGATCGGCTGCGGGACAGCCGGATGGTGCGCAGGATGGGGCAGCAGCACTGGGACAGGGCGGGGGAGCTGCTGCGGCGGCGGGGTGCGTGGGCGGTGTTCGTCGCCAGATTCCTGCCGGTGGTGCGGACTTTGGTGCCGGCGTCGGCGGGTGCGTCGAAGCTGGAGTACCGGCGGTTCCTGCCGGCGTCGATCGCGGGTGCGGCGTGCTGGGCGGCGTTGCACATCGGCATCGGGTCGGCCGCGGGGGCGTCGGCGAAGTACGTCGAGTCGGTGTTCAGCGGAGCGATGTGGGTCGTGCTGGGCGTCGCGGCGGCAGTCGGCGTGGTCGTGGTGCTGCGCCGGCGCAGGCAGGCCGGGACCAGGGAGCTCGAAGAAGTCGCCTGACGGCGGCGATCTCCGGCGGGTCAGGACTCGGGCTCGCCGGAGGCGCCGATCTCGCCGGGGTGCTCGGTGAGGGTGCGGGCGAGGTCGACCAGCTTCACGTTGAGGTCCTGGGAGGTGCGGCGCAGCACGTCGAACGCCTCGTCGGCCGTCATGCCCCTGCGGGCCATCAGGATGCCCTTGGCCTGACCGATCACGTCCCTGCTGTCGATCGCCCGGCGCATCTGCCGGGTGTGCAGGTCGGCGACCTCGACGGTCGTGGTGTAGGCGAGGGCGAGCGACGCGTGCGCGGCCAGCATCAGCGCGGTGTGCCGGTCGCGGCCGTTCAGGCCGTGGACGCGCTTCGAGTAGATGTTCAGCGCACCGCCGAGCGCGGTGGCCCGCCGCGGGTGCAGGTCGGTCGACAGCACCGACGCGAACCCGTGGCCGGTGGCCTGCTCGGAGAACCCCGGCCAGCGCCGCTCCGACCTCAGGTCGTCGCTCGTCGCGAACCCGGGACCGTCGGGCAGGGCGGCGTCGACGCAGGGGCCCTGCCCGGTCCGGTACTGCACCTGGTCGAGGCTCTCGGCCACGGCGTCGGTCTCGGCCGGGGTGAAGAACCTCCCGTCCGCGCCGCGCAGGGTCACGCTCACCATGTCGGCGCCCACGACCATCGACCGGGCGGCGTCCACCACCCGGTCGAGCGCCGCGCCGACCGTGGTCACGCTCAGCAGCACCTGCGTCAGCGCCGCGAACTGCGCCGCCAGCGAAGCGTCGGCGCCGGAGGGCTCCTCGCCGGACACGAGCAGCACCGCGTCCCGGGCACCCCGGGACAACGCATCGGGGGAGCCGGCCACCTCCAGGCCGGCGGGGAGACCGGCGAGGTGCAGCGCGGTGGCCGCGGACGTCGCCGGGTCCACCACCACCTCGCAGCGCACACCCCGGTCGGCCAGCCCGCCGACGACGCTCAGCAGCGCCCGTCCGCCGGCCGCGGTGAGCAGCCGGACCTCGCGCAGGTCGAACAGCACCGACCCGGACGGCGGCAGCGCCGACACGGCGTCGAGCAGTGCCTCGTGGCCCGCACGGGTCCCGTCCAGCGTGCCTGACAGGCGGATCACCAGTGCCGGGTCCACCTGGTGCACGGCGATGTCCAGTTCGGTCCCGGCGTCCTGGCCCGCCCGGTCCCGGTCGCGCATCGGCGGCCTCCTCGCTCGTCGTCCCCCCTGACCCACCAGACCACCTGTGGGCGAAATGCGAAACCCGGACGGGGAAGAGTCCCCGGATCGCGGCTGTTCGGGGGGACGGAATCGTGGCAATTTCGGTGCGAGGTCCCGGTGCCGACGGGTCGAGCGGTCCTCCGCTCAGCCCTCCCCGGTCAGGTGCCGCAGCACCTCCGCCGCCACGGCCGCCGGTCGCTCGACGACGGCGAGGTGCGCGGCGCCGGGGACGACGACGAGCCGGCCGTCCCGCACCGACGCGCTGATCTCCTCCAGGTGGTGCGGCGGTGTCGCCGGGTCGTCCGCCCCCGCGAGGGCCAGGGTGGGAGCGGTGATCCCGGCGAGGTCCGCGCGCTGGTCCATGGCGGCGATCGCCTCGCAGCAGGCCGCGTAGCCCTCCGCCGGGGTGGCGGCCACCATCGCCTCCCAGCGGGCCCGGTCGCGGTGGGCGGGGGTGAACCACCGGTCGACGACGGCCGCCGCGACCGCCTCCGTGCCGCGGGCGCGGACGAGAGCGGCCCGGTCGGTCCAGGCCGGCGCCGGGCCGAGGCAGGCGCTGGTGCACAGGACGGCGAGCCGGTCGACGCGGCTCGGCTCGCGGGCCGCGAGGCGCAGGGCGGTCATGCCGCCGAGCGACAGCCCGACCAGGTGCGCCCGTGGCACGCGCAGGTGGTCGAGCAGCGCGGCCAGGTCCCCCGCCAGGTCGTCGACCGTGCACGGGCCCGGCACGACGGGGGACCGGCCGTGGCCGCGGGTGTCGTACCGGACGACCCGGAAGCGCTCCTCGAACGCGGCGACGACCGGGTCCCACATCTCGAGCGTCGAGCCGAGCGAGCCGGACAGCACCACGACCGGGCCGTCCGGCCGGCCCGAGACGACGTGGTGGACCCGGGTCGTCATCAGGCCTTCCCGCGGATGTCGGACGGGTGCGTGGCCAGCGGCGTGACCTTGACGTCCATGAACGGGAACAGCGGGAGGCCGGACAGCAGCTCGTGCAGCTCGTCGGCCGAGCCGACGTCGAAGATCGAGTAGTTCGCGTACTCGCCCGCGATGCGCCAGATGTGCGGCCAGCGGCCGTCGCGCTGCAGCTCCTGGGAGTAGGCCTTCTCCCTGGCCACGACCTCGGACCGGACGGCGGGGTCGAGGTCGTGGGGGAGACGGACGTCCATCCGCACGTGGAACAGCATCAGCCGCGCACCGGGTCGAGGACGAAGCCGTAGTCGACGGTCACCGAACCGTCGGCGTTCTGCCGCGGGTCCAGCACCAGCTCCGGCTTGACGGCGGAGGCGATGTCGTCGTCGTTGTGCGCGTCACCGGGGAAGTACAGCTGCGCGGTCAGGTCCTCGTGGCCGGGTGCGGACACCTTCACGTGCAGGTGCGCCGGGCGCCACGCGTGCCAGCCCGCGGCGGCGATCAGCCGGCCGCAGGAGCCGTCGGTCGGGATCTGGTACGGCGCCGGCCGGACGGTGCGGATCTCGAACGCCCCGGCGGTGTCCGCGGTGAAGCAGCCGCGCAGGTTCCACTTGGGCAGGCCGGGCGCGAACTGGCTGTAGTAGCCGTCGGCGTCGGCGTGCCACAGCTCCATCCTGGCTCCCCGCAACGGGGTTCCGTCGACGGACGTCACGGTGCCCGTCCACGTCAGCGGTGTGCCCTGCTCGCCGTCGCGCATCGGCACGGCGCCGCGCGCGCCCTGCTCCGGCGCGCCGGGCACGTAGTAGGGGCCCTCGATGGTGCCCTTGCTGCCCTCGCGGTGCTCGGTCGCGACCTCCTCGACGACGTGCTCGACCCAGACGTCGAGGAACAGCGGCCATTCGCCGTCCTCGCCGACCTGGATCAGCCACGCCTTCAGCGCGTTGTACTCGGCGTAGGTGACCTTGTGTGCGCGGATGGTCGCGTGGACCGCGGCGAGGACCTCGCGGGCGAGCAGGTCGACGCGCTCGGCCGGGGTGTCGCGGACGGCGTCGAACGGGGACTTGTCGGTCTGGAAGCGTTCGGTCGCCGAGGCGCCGGACGCGGCGGCCGTGGCGGTCTGGGCGGCGGTCTCGGCAGCGGTGTCGATGCTCATGGTGGGCTCCGTGGTGGGTCAGGTGTCGGTGCGGTAGCGGGCGAGCTTGTCCGGGTCGACCTCGACGCCGAGGCCGGCGCCGGGGCGGATGGCGAGCTCGCCGCCGGAGATCTCGAGCGGTTCGGTCAGCAGGTCGTCGGTCATGTCGAGGAAGTTCGACAGCTCGCCGGCCCTGCGGGTGGTGAGGCGGTAGGCGGCACCGAACGCGACGGTGCACATCGACCCGAGCTGGCCGTCGATCTGGTTGCCCATCACGACTTCCAGGCCGAGCCCCTCCGCGAGGTGGTGCACGCGCTGGCTCTGCGTGAACCCGGTGCGGGCGGTCTTGATGCTCACGGCCGTGGCACTGCCGCCGAGCACCTCCCGCGTCACGTCGGCGGGGGTCACGGCGGACTCGTCGGCGATGAACGGGACGTCGCACTGCTGCACGAGCCAGCGCCGGCCGAGCACGTCGTCGGCGGGGCACAGCTCCTCGGCGAAGAGCAGGTCGAGGTCCGCCATCTCCTTCATGGCACGGGCGGACTCGGCGGCGCTCCAGCCGCGGTTGCCGTCGACGTAGAGGTCCACAGTGGACCCGAGAGCGGTGCGCAACGCGCGCACCACCTCGGTGTCGAGCCGGTACGGGCGGCGGCCCACCTTCACCTTGAACGTGGTGATGCCGTAGGTGTCGCGCATCGCCTCGGCTTCGGCGACCATCGCGGCGGGCTCGTCGAACCCGAGCATGTGCGACACCCGCATGCGGTCGGAGAAGCCGCCGAGCAGCTCGGTGACCCCGACGTCGAGGGTGCGGCCGAGCGCGTCCCAGACGGCCATGTCCAGCGCGGACTTCGCGGTCGGGTTGCCGACGGTGCGGCCGAGCCGCGCCGCCACGGTCTCCCGCTCCAGCAGGGACAGCCCGACGACCTGCGGGGCGAAGAGCTGGTCGACCACCGCGCGGATGCCGTCCTGCGTCTCGCCGTAGGTGAACGGCCGGGGCGGTGCCTCGGCGACGCCCACCACGCCGTCGTCGGTGTGCACGCGGACGAGGACGTGCTCGGCCACGTGCACCTCGCCGCTCGCGAACCGCAGCGGCTTGCGGTAGGGGATGGCGAACGGGATCGCCTCGACCTTCGTGATCTTCATCGGATGGCCTTCCGCGCGGGGTGGTGCTGCTCGTGCGTGAAGACGCCGTCGAGGACGTCGAGGACGGACGTGACCAGCGCCGACTCCCGGTGTTCCCGCCAGCCGAGGGCGAGCTCGACGGACCCGGCGCCCGCCACGTCGCGGAACACGACGCCGGCCAGCGGCATGGCCCGCGCGGAGGCGGGGACGAGCGCGATCCCGAGACCGGCCGCGACCAGCGCGAGCAGCACGGCGGTGCCGGGTGCGTCGTGTTCGTGCCGCGGCAGGAACCCCGCCTGCCGGCAGCTGCGGACGACGGCCTCGTTCACCGCGGAGTCCGGGCTGCCGTAGAGCACGAACGACTCGGTGGCGAGGTCGGCCATCGCGATCACCGGCTCGTCGGCGAGCCCGTGGTCGGCGGGCACGGCCAGCACCAGCGGCTCGACCTCGATCGTGCGGACCGAGATCTCCTCGCCGGTGGCGGGCGGGCGCAGCAGCCCCAGGTCGAGGCTGCCGTCGCGCAGGCCGTCGCACTGCGCCGGGGTGAGCAGGTCGGCGTGGATCTCGAGCGCGACGCCGGGCAGCTCGCGCCGCACGGCGCGGACGATCCGCGGCAGGTGGGTGAAGGCCGCGGTGCCGGTGAACGCCACCCGCACCAGCCCCAGCCGTCCCTGCGCGATCCGCCGCACGCCGCGGACGCTGTCGTCGACGGACCCGAGCACCCGGCGGGCCTCCGCGTGCAGGAACTCGCCGGCGGGCGTCAGGCGGACCTGCCGGGTCGTGCGGGTGAACAGGGCGGCGCCGAGCTCGGCCTCCAGCTGCCGGATCGCCTGCGAGAGCGCGGGCTGCGCCACGTGCAGCAGCTCGGCGGCCCGGCCGAAGTGGCAGGTCTCCGCGACGGTGGCGAAGTAACGCAGGTGGCGCAGCTCCATGGCGGGAACCTCCGGATGCGGGCGGTCGCTCAACGGTAAGCAGGGGGATTAAGACAGCACAAATACTCATTCAGGCGTCATTGATAAGAGCTGGCGATCAATCGCGGGCTGTTCAGGACGTGCGGGAACCCCGGCCGTCCGGGTCGGGCACGGGCCGGGTCCTAGGTCCGGACGCGGTCCGCGGCGTAGCTCGTGAGCAGCGCCCGCAGCGCGGTGATCGCCCGCTCGGTCCGCGCGTCGTCGCCGAACGCGGTCTGGTGGAAGACCAGGCCGTCGAGCGTCATGAAGATGAGCTCGGCGAACGCGTAGTCGTCGATGCCGTTGCGCACCAGCTCGCGGTGCACGGCGGCGCGGTAGATGTCGTTGACCCGTTCCATCGCGGGCAGCAGCTCGCGGCGGCGGCGCGCTTCGAGGGTGATCTCGTACTGGAACGCCTGGGCGTCCGGGTCCGCGGCGACCAGGGACACGATGCCCGTGGCGAACTCGGTGAACCCCGGCACGTCCGACGCGAGCTCCGCGCCGTCGACGCTGCGCTCCACGCAGAACGCGAGCGCCTCCTCGACGAGGGTGTTCCAGTCGCCGAAGTGGTAGCGCACCGACCCGTGGCTCACGCCGGCCTCGGCGGCGACCGAGCGGTAGGTGAGGCCGCGCAGGCCCTGGGTGGCGACGATCCGGACCGCCGCCTCGAGCAGCGCCTGCCGCCCGGTCCCGTACGCCACGCCCGCCATCGCGCCCCTTCTCCCCGCTCACCGGGGAGTCTAGCCGCGCAGATCAGTACAACTCGATCACCAGCCTGTCCGTCAGCGCTCGCGACACGCACAACGCCATCTGGTCGCCCGCGGCCCGGTCGCTCGCGGACAGGCAGTGGTCGCGGTGGTCGGGAGTGCCCTGCAGCACGCCGGAGACGCACGAGCCGCAGACGCCCTCCTCGCACGACCGGAACACGTCGATCCCGCCCGCGGTGAGCACCGACAGGATCGACCGGTCCGCCGGGACCTCGAACACCTCGCCGGTGTCGAGCTCGACGGTGAACGCCCGGTCCCCGCTGGTGTCGGCCGCGGCGGCGGTGAAGTGCTCCACGTGCACGTGTTCGTCACCGACGACCGGGGCGAGCACCTCGGTCACCTGGTCCATGAACGGCTGAGGGCCGCACGTGTACGCGTGGGAGTCCGTGGTGAGACCGGTGCCGATCTTCTCCACGACCGTGCGCTGGTCGTCGGGGTCGAGGCCGAAGTGCAGGTGCACGTGGTCGCGCAACCCCTCGTGCGTCTCCAGCAGGCCGACGAACGCGGCATCGGCCCGGCTGCGCGCGAAGTAGTGGAGGGTGAACTCGGCCCCGTCCCGCAGCAGCCGGTAGGCCATGCTCAGCAACGGGGTCACGCCGATGCCGCCCGCGAGCAGCACGTGCCGGTCGGCGCCGGCCGCGACGCCCAGCAGGTTGCGCGGTGCGCCGATCTCCAGCACGTCACCGGCGGCCACGGTGTGCAGCGCGGCCGACCCGCCGCGGGAGGCCGCTTCCAGCTTCACCGCGATGAGCACGGACGTGGTGTCGTCCGGCGGGCCGCACAGCGAGTACTGCCGGACCACCCCGGTCGGCCCGGTGACGTCGACGTGCGCACCGGCCTCGTGGGGGTCGAACGGGAAGCCGTCCACGCGGACCAGCCGCAGCGTCCTGATGAACGGCGTCTCCTCGGTCACGTCCGCGACGCGGACCAGGGTGTTGGGCATCGTTCGCGTCCCTTCTCAGCGCAGGTGCAGGCCGCCGTTGGCGTCCCAGCAGGCGCCCGTCACGGAGGCGGCGTCCGGGCAGGCGAGCAGCGCCACCACGCGGGCGACGAACGCGGGGTCGCCGAGCCGTCCGACGGGAATGGTCTCCGTGTAGGCGGCGAGCCGGTCCTCGCCGATGATCGACCGCACCACCGGGCTGTCCTGGGGGCCGGGGGAGACGGCGTTCACCGTCACGCCGTGGGGTGCGAGCTCGCGGGCGAAGACCTTGGTCGCGGTCAGCACCGCGCCCTTGGACGAGGCGTAGTGCCCGCCGGTGGCCGTGCCGCCGTTCTGCCCCGCGAGCGAGGCCATGTTCACGATCCGGCCGTAGCCCTGGCGGGCGAAGTGCGCGCCGAAGGCCTGGCAGGCGGTGAACGTGCCGGTGAAGTTGACCGCCATGACGGCGTTCAGCTCCTCGGGCGTGATCTCCAGCAACGGCGTCGACCGGGTGCGTGCCGCGTTGTTGACGAGCACGTGCACCCCGCCGAGGTCGCGGACGACGTCGTCCTTGAGCCGCCGCACCGCCTCCGGGTCGCCGACGTCGATGCCGTAGCCGCGGCAGTCGCCCAGTTCGCCGGCGAGCGCGGTCGCGGCTTCGGCGTCCAGGTCCGCGATGGCGACGCGGAACCCGTCGGCGTGCAGCCGGCGCACGATGAACTCGCCGAGGCCGTGCGCGCCTCCGGTGACGACCGCGGTGTGCGCGCTCACAGCAGGAACCCCGCCGCCGGGACGGCGTCCTCGCTGTCCACGAGCCGCACGACCTTCCGGACGATCCGGTCGGCTCCGGGACCGTCCGGGGAGAGCCGGATCGTGTGCACGAGGTCCGCCGCCCAGAGGTCGTGGTGCCCGCGCTTGTACGCGACGAGCACCTGGGCCGAGCGCAGCTCCACCTGGTCGTCGGTGACCGACCGGGGCACGAACCCCGTCACGGTGCGGAGCGTGCGGGCGGCGTCGACGGCGGCGATCGCGTAGCCCTCGATCATCCGCGTCACCCGCATCTGCCGCATGCGCGCGTCGTCGTAGACCATGTTCAGCGTCCCGGCGAAGTCCTCTGTGGACGGATCGACGGGGATGACGTAGATCCCGTCGCCGGCGTAGAGGGCGTTCCAGTCGACGTAGGCCTTGCGGTCGAGCAGCTCGGCCTCGCGCCACACCAGTTCCACGGCCCGGACGACGCGCGGGTCGGTCGTCGAGATCGGAGCGGTCAGCACGGTCGGCTCAGTCATCGCTCATCAGCTCCTTCCACTTGCCGTACGCGGCGCGCATGCCGGTCTCGTCGGTGACGTGCGAGGTCGGCCAGCCCTGCGCGCTCGGCTTCTCCCTGGCCAGGCCGCGGTTGACCATGATCGGCATCGCGGGGTCGGCCTGGGCGCCGCGCTGCACGCGGTCCCAGCCCTCGGCGTCGTCGGGCGTGCCGAACCCGAACGGGCCCTGGAAGTGCTCGTGGATGCGCAGCCGCTCCCGGTTGACCGCGTCGACCTCGGGCGGGCCGTCCGGTCCGATCGCGACGTGCTCGATCCACGTCTCGTCGACCGAGATCGGGCGCAGCACCCGGAAGAACGCGGCCGACATCGAGATGTTCGGGAACAGGTTGAGGTTGAAGCCGGTGCCGTGCATGGCCCGGATCAGCCGGCGCACCTGCTGCTCGTCGAGGGTCTTCGACAGCTCCTCGACGAGGTGGCCGAAGCGGCCCTGCAACGGCTCGGTGCCGTCGTCGGCCTCGAGGTCGGAGTGCTCGGGCACCATCTGCATGACGCTGTGCCCGTTGCCGAGGTCGTGCGTGACCGCCGTCGGGTCGGTCATGAACGACATCATGTCGGCGGTCTCGGCGTCGACCGAGGCCATCCAGGACCGGTGCACGATCGGGAAGTGGTAGCCGTCGGTGGTGTTCTCCAGCTGGATCTTCCAGTTGCCGCGGAACTTGAACCGGTGCCGGCCCAGCACCTTGACCGGGTAGCCGCCGCCCTGCGCCATGAACCGGTCGATCCACAGCCGCACGTCGCCGAGGAACTCCTCCAGCGGCACGGCGCCGGCGTCGAAGGTCGCGAAGACCATGCCGCCGTAGGACTCCGTGCGCAGCTTGCGCAGCGACAGCTCGGACTTGTCGACCACGCCCTCGTAGCCGTCCGGGTACGGGATGCCGCGCAGCTTGCCGTCCAGGCCGTAGGACCACGCGTGGTACGGGCAGGTGAAGCCGTTGGCCTCGCCCTGCGGCTTCTCGCACAGGCTCGCCCCGCGGTGGCGGCAGCGGTTGAGCATCGTGTGCAGGACGCCCTTGCGGTCCCGGGTGACGATGACCGGCTGGCGGCCGACGTGGGTGGACTTGAAGGTGCCGGGCTTGGGCAGCTCGCTCTCGTGCGCCACCCACACCCAGGTGCGTTCGAAGATCCGGGTCATCTCCTGCTCGAAGATCTCCGGGTCGGTGTAGAGGCGGCCGGCGACCCGGTCGCCGGCGACGAGGCCGGCCGGGGTCGAGGTGGTCTCGGTCATCGGGGTCTCCTGCCTGCTCAGTCGGGGAGGTCGACGTCGTCGCGGACGGTCAGCGCCCTGCCGAGGCGGGCCTCGACCTTGGCAAAGCGCCAGAGCCGGGCGTCTCCGCCGCCGACCGGGGTGGTGCGGAAGAGGTTGCAGGCCGCCTTGACGGTGTCCTGGCTGTCGGCGTCGGCGAGGACGTAGCAGGTCCACGGCCACCCGTCGGACGGGCCGACCATGTGCGAGTCGTCGTCGAAGTCGCCGACGAACGTGATGCCCGGCAACGCTTTCAGCGCGTCCATCATGGACACGGTCGCCTTCCACACGTCCCCGGCGGTGAGGCCGTCCGCGGGCAGGTCGAAGAAGTTCTGGTTGATGCCGATGCAGAACAGCACCCGAAGTGGCTGTGCGGTCACGGGAACGCTCCTGGTGGTGTGGGCCGGCTCAGCGGAATCCGGGCGTGGTCGGCGGCAGTCCCATGAGGACCGCGCCGGCGGCGTCGTGGATCGCCGGGCCGAGGAAGGCGTGCTGCTTGGGCACCAAGGCGTCGCCCTGCAGCACCCGCAACGGGTGGGCGGTGTGGATCGGCGCCGTGCCGGAGAGCTCGACCAGCAGGTCGACCACGTCCGAGGCGGTCTTCGCGAGGTGCGCCGACGCGAGCCGCAGCCGGGCGTTGTCGGCGTCGGTGGCCTCGTCGCCCGCGAGGACCCGGTCCCAGACCTGGTGGCTGAGCTCGTAGAACCACGCGCGGGCCGAGCCCAGCGCCGCCTCGGCCCGCGCCACGCCGGTCCGGTAGTAGGCGCGGTCGGCGAGCTTCGGCGCGCCGGTGACGCCCGCGTAGCCCGCGCCCGTCCGCACGGCGTGGTCGAGCGCGGCACGAGCGACCCCGGCGCCGACGACGGCGAGGACCTGCGCGGCGTAGGCGATCGTCGGGTACCGGTAGAGCGGTTCGTCCACGGTCGGCGTGCCGCCCCGGATGAACGTCCACTCGCGCGGCACCTCGACGCCGTGCACGGCCAGGTCGAACGACCCGGTGCCGCGCATGCCGACGACGTCCCACTCCTGGACGATCTCGACCTGGTCCGGGCGCAGCAGCGCGGTGCGGGGCTTGCCGCCGCTGTCGGCGTCACCGGGCAGGCCCACGCCGAGCAGGTCCGCGCCCATGCAGCCGCTGGCGAACTTCCACCGCCCGTCGACCAGGAACCCGCGGTCGGTCGGGGCCGCGGGCTGGACGGGGAACAGGGCGCCGGCGAACGCGACGTCCGGGCCGTCCTGGTAGAGCTCGGCCTGCGTCTCCACCGGCAGCGCGGCGAGGTAGACGAGCGCGGAACCGAAGCTCGCCACCCACCCGGTGGACCCGTCGACGGCCGAGATCCGCTCGATCCGGTCGAGGAACTCGGCGGGCGGCAGCGGTTCGCCGCCGAACTTGGCGGGCGTGGCCGCGCGGTAGATGCCGACCTGCTTGAGGCGGGCGATGAAGTCCTTCGGGACGAACCGCTGCTCGCCGAACTCGGACCTGCGTTCGGCGAGCTCGGCGAGCACCCCGTCGAACGTGGCGGTGTTCTCCATCTCTGCTCCTCCTGCCTGGATGTCTCCGAAGCTAGGAAGTGCCGCGGGGCGGCGAAATCGGTATTGCCCCTGCGGCCGTAGGGGATTCCTTCAGTGCGGTGCCGCTGAGCTGCGCTTACGCTTGCGCCGTGGCAGTCGACCCGCGTTCGCCCGAACTGGCCGAGAACGACTTCGTGGCGATGATGAACGCCGTCCGGATGTGCGTGCTGCTGCACGACGCGGAGACGAAGAGGATCCTCTGGGCCAACCCCGCGGCCTGCGAGATGCTCGAATGGGACGTGGCCGAGCTGCGGCCGCTGACGGCGAGCGACATGAGCAGCTCCGCCCAGCAGTACGACCGCGTGCTCGGCCGCGCGTGGCTGCAGGTGGCCGCCGAGCGCGGCATGAACCGCGTGGAGTGGCACTACCGCAGCAGGTCCGGGCGCGTCATCCCGACCGACGCCCTCGCGGTGCGCGTCGAGCTGGCGCAGGGCCCCGCGGTCATGGTGCAGTTCCGCGACATCGAGCGGGAGCAGGAGATCGAGCGGCAGCTGCGGCTCACGACGTCGTGGGTCGACGCCCTGGCGCACCACACGTCCGCCATCGCGCTGATGCTCGACCCGTCCGGCGAGGTCCGGTTCGCCACCGACAGCGCCGTCGCCGTGCTCGGTGCGAGCGCGGGGGAACCGCTGGGGCGGCTGACCGACCGCGGCCGGGTGCGGGTGGACGGACGAGCGTCCACCTGGGACGAGGTCGTGCGGCGCGCCGATCCGGTCGCGCCGGTCCGGCTGGAGGTCCCCGGCGCTGAGCCCGTGTGGCTGGAGGGCAGCCTCGAACGGCTCAAGGTGGTCGGCGGCGAGGCGTTGCTGATGCTGCTGCACGACGTGTCGGACCGCGTGCAGGACGAGGTCCGCCGCGAACGCGAGTCGCGCCGGGAGAACTACCTCGCGCGCTACAACGCCATGGGGGACATGGCGATGGCGATCGCGCACGAACTGGGCCAGCCGCTCGCCGCGGCGGGCAACTTCCTGGCCGGCGTGCGGTCGGGCGTGGCGGACGAACGGCTCCGGTACGGCCTCGACAGCGCCGTGCGGCAGATCGAGCGGGCGAGCACGATCGTGGGCTCCCTGCGGGCGTTCGTCGGGCACCTGGAGCACCCGAGCCAGGTCGCCGACCTCAACGACGTCGTGGAGGAGTGCCTGTACTTCGTGCGCCTGCGCGCCGACGCCGCCGGGGTCGAGGTGGAGTTCCGGCGGTCACCGGACGTGGTTCCCGTGCGGTGCGAACGGGTGCTCACCGGGCAGGTGGTGCTGAACCTGTGCTTCAACGCCGTCGACGAGATGGCCGAGTGCCCGCCGGACCGGACGGTCGTGATCGGCACGGGCGTCGAGGGAGGTGAGGGCGTGCTGACGGTCGACGACCGGGGCCGCGGGTTCCCGCGCGACCCGTTCGAGGAGTCGTTCACCGCCAAGGAACACGGCAGCGGTATCGGCCTGGCGCTGAGCTACCGGATCATCACCCGCCAGCACGGGCGGATCTGGGCGGAGCGCCGGGCCGGGGGCGGGTCGCGCTTCGGGTTCGCGCTGCCGTTGGACGCGCCGCGTTAGGAATTCCTTAGCCGGGCGAGGGGAACTCTCGATGTCGGCCCGGCGGCGCGGCTCGTAGCGTCGGAACGGCAGGACAACGAGCGTGCCGCACCACCGAGGAGGAGTCGTGTCTGAGCTGACCCGGTCCCAGCGCGAGTTCCGCGCCGCGATGGCCAACCTCTCGGCGGCGGTCAACGTCGTCACCACCGACGGCCCGCACGGCCTCGCCGGCATCACCGTGAGCGCGGCCTGCTCGGTCACCGACTCACCGCCGACCGTGCTGGTCTGCGTGAACCGGGAGAGCCGCTCCCGCGAGGTGCTCGTCGCGAACGGCCGCCTCTGCGTCAACGTCCTCGGCACCGACCACGAGGACCTGGCGATGCACTTCGCCGGAGCGACCCGCGTCCCCACGGCCGAGCGGTTCACCGCCGACGACTGGGACCTCGAGACCGAGGGCGTTCCCGTGCTGCGCGGCGCGCCCGCCTCGCTCGTCGGCCGGATCGTCGCCGAGCAGGGCCAGGGCTCGCACTCCGTGCTGTTCGTCGAGGTGGAGAAGGTGCTGACCAGTGCCGAGAGCGGGGCGCTGGTGTACTTCCAGCGCCGCTTCCACAACCTGGCCGCCCAGCCCGTCAGCGCCTGACCGAGGGGGACCTGTGACCGGACCTGCCGCGAACGAGGGCCAGCGCATGACGCTGACCTGCTACAACGACACGCACGGGTACGGCTGGCGGCACGTGGACCTGTTCGTCCACGACGCCGCGGGCCGCGAGCTCGGCTGGGTGCACTGGCAGGTGCCCGACGACGGCCCGGACGCCGCCGACGCCGTGACCGCCCGCGTGGAACCGCAGCTGCGGCGCACCTCCGACTGGCGGCACGCGGTCAGCGCGGGCGGCGTGGACTACTGGACCGCCGACGCCGCCTGGGCGCAGTCGTGACCGCCCGGCTGCACCAGCCGTGGTCGCTGCGGGAGCTCGTCGCCGACCTGACCACCGGGCGGACCACGCCGGACGCCGCCGCGGCACGGGCCCGGCGGCGGATCGAGGTGACCGACGGCGAGCTGCGCGCGTGGGTGGTCCAGGCCGAGGCGCTCGACCTCACCGCCTCCGGACCCCTCGGCGGGGTGCCCCTGGGCGTCAAGGACATCATCGACCTCGCCGGCCTGCCCACCCGCTGCGGTTCCCCGTTGCGCGCCGATGCCCCGCCGGCCGCGGCCGACGCGGCGATCGTGCGGGCGTGGCGCGCGGCCGGAGCCGTGCCGATCGGCAAGACCGTCACCACCGAGTTCGCGTACTTCCACCCCGGACCGACGCACAACCCGGCCGCGCCCGGCCACACCCCCGGCGGCTCGTCGAGCGGGTCGGCCGCGGCGGTCGCGTCCGGGCAGGTGCCGCTCGCGCTCGGCTCCCAGACGGCCGGCTCGGTCACCCGGCCCGCGTCGTTCTGCGGGGTCGCCGCGCTGGTGATGAGCCGCGGCCGGTTCCCGGTCACCGGGGTCGCGGGCCTGAGCCCCAGCCTCGACAGCCACGGCGTGTTCGCGGCGACGGCATCCGACGTCGCGCTCGCCTGGTCGGCGCTGACGGGGGAGCCCGAGGCCGCGCCGAGCCCGCCGCGGCTGCTGCTGTGGAGAGGCGAGGAGCAGGCCGAGGTGGCGCCCGCGCTGCGGGACGGCCTCCAGGCGGTGGCCGAACGGATGCGGGCCGCCGGTGCGGTGGTCGACGCGTTCCCCGGCGAGTCGCTCGTGGCCCAGGTCGCCGCGGCGCACCCGGTCGTGATGGCGTACGAGGCGGCGCGCGAACGTGCCGCGGAGCTCGCCCAGGCCGACCGGGTGAGTCCCCAGCTCGCCACCCTGCTGCGGACCGGAGCCGCGACGCCGGACGCGGACCACGAGGCGGCCAGGCTGGTCGTCGCCGCGGCCGGGAGCGACGTCCTGGCGTGGACCGCGGAGTACGACGCCGTGATCGGCCCGGCCACGCCCGGACCCGCGCCCGAAGGCGTGGCGGCCACCGGCGACCCGGTGCTCAGCCGCGGCTGGCAGGCGCTCGGCCTGCCGGTCGTCGCGGTGCCGGGCCTGCGCGACGAGCGGGGTCTGCCGCTGGGACTCCAGCTCGTCGGCCGCGACCGCGGGGAGACCGCCCTGCTCGGCGCCGCGCGCTGGGTGGAGGACGTGGTGTTCACACGGTGATGCCGCAGGTCAGGATGTCGCGGACCAGGGTGCCGAGGCTGTCGGCGCCCGTCTTCGACTTGATCCGCGCGCGGTGCACGTCGACCGTCTTCACGCTGGTGCCGAGCCGGTGCGCGATGACCTGGCTCGGCAGCCCGTCGACCACGAGCTGGAGCACCTCGCGTTCACGCTGCGTCAAGGCCTCCAGCCGCTCGCCCACGGCCCGCCGCCGCGCGTGCTCGGCGAACCGGTGCCGCGCCTGCACGAGCTGCGCCTGCACCAGCTCGACCATCCGCTGCGGCTGGTAGGGCTTCTCCAGGAAGTCGACCGCGCCCCTGGTGAGGGCGCGGACCGACATCGGGATGTCGCCGTGGGCGGAGCAGAACACGAGCGGCGCGGGGTAGCCGAGCTCGACCAGCCGGTCCTGCAGCTCGAACCCGCTGACGACCGGCATCCGCACGTCCACGATCACCACGGCCGGCTCGTCGCGGTCGAACTCGGCGAGGAACGTCGTGGCGTCGGGGTAGGTGAACGCCTGCACGCCGACGCTCTCCAGCAGGAACACCAGCGACTGCCGCAGGTCCACGTCGTCGTCGACGACGTGGACCACCGGGTCGGGCGGTGCGGGGGTCACGGCTTCATGAGCACCGAGGTGAACGGGTGGTCGCTCGCCCAGTCCGGTGCCAGCGGGGCGACGAAGACGTTCTCGGTGCGGGTGCGGGTGATCCGCCAGCCGCGGCCGGTGCGGCGGAAGGAGTTGTTGAGGCGGCTGGACCTCAGCAGCGACTTGCCGTCGGAGAACAGCCAGGGCTGCATGTGGATCCACTGCCCGCTCGCCTCGTCGCCGTCCACGTGGATCTGCTCCGAGGTGAGGTAGTGCGCGTTCAGCAGCAGCTCCGGTTCCTGCTTCTCGCCCCAGAACCGCTGGAAGTGCGCGCGGATCGCGTCCGCGCCCTCGGCCCGCCCGAACTGGCCGTCGTAGTACTCGCCGACGCCCTCCCACACCGCGTCGGCGGTGTAGAGGTCCATGATCAGGTCGATGCGGTGGTCGTCGTCGAGGACGCCGAACTCGGGGCAGGGCGTGTCGCACAGGAACATGTAGCGCGCCTGGAGCCTGCGGATGTCGGCCTCGGCCTCGAGGACCGCGACGCGGCGGGCGAGGTCGGCGACGGTGTTCTCCAGAGTCATCAGGGCTTCCTCACAGGACGATGGTGACGGTCTTGACCTCGGTGTTGGCGAGGATCCCCTCGTAGCCGAGCTCGCGGCCGGAGCCGCTCGCCTTGAGGCCACCCCAGGGCAGCTGCGGGCCGAGCGGCGACCAGCCGTTGACGCCCACCGCGCCGGCCTGCAGGGCCGCGGAGACCGCGTGCGCCCGGCCGAGGTCGGTGGTCCAGACGGTGGCGGCGAGGCCGTAGTCGTTGTCGTTGGCCAGGGCGATCGCCTCGGCGTCGTGGTCGAACGGGATCACCGTGCCGACCGGGCCGAAGATCTCCTCCCGCGCGATGGTGTGGTCGTTGGTGCCCGCGAACACGGCCGGGCTGACGAAGAAACCGGGGCCGTCGACGGGGGAGCCGCCGGTCACGAGCGTCGCGCCCTCGGCCCGGCCCTTCTCGACGTAGCCCAGCACCTTGTCCCGCTGGGAGCCGTTGACCAGCGGGCCCATCGTGGTGGCCGGGTCGAACGGGTCACCGACGACCTGTGCCTCCGCAGCCTGCTTCAACCCGTCCAGCACCGCGTCGTACACGTCGCGGTGCACGAGGACGCGCGTGCCGGCGGCGCACACCTGGCCCTGGTTGGAGAACAGGCCCATCGCGGCCCCCTGGATCGCGGACGGCAGGTCGGCGTCCTCGAAGACGACCTGCGGGGACTTGCCGCCGAGCTCGAGCGTGGTGCGCTTGAAGTTCACCGCGCTGTTGCGCAGGATCCGGCGGCCGGTCTCGGTGGAGCCGGTGAAGCTGACCTTGTGCACGCCGGGGTGCACGGCGAGCGCCTCGCCGGTGACGGCGCCGATGCCGGGCAGCACCTGCACGGTCCCGGCCGGGAAACCCGCCTCCTGCACCAGTGTCGCGAGGTGCAGGATCGACAGGGCCGCGTCCTCGGCGGGCTTGACGATCACCGCGTTGCCGGTCGCGAGCGCGGGGGCGAGCTTCCACCCGAGGATCATCAGCGGCGCGTTCCAGGGCACGATCGCGGCGACGACACCGATCGGCTCGCGCCGGGTGTAGGCGTGCGTGGGGGCGCCGAAGTAGCTGGCGCTCGCCAGGACTTCGCCGTTGACCTTGTCGGCCCAGCCCGCGTAGTAGCGCAGCGAGCCGACCAGGTTGGGCACGAACAGCGCGCTCGCGAAGCCGAACGGGACGCCCAGTTCCAGCGCCTCCAGCCGGGCCAGGGTCTCCGCGTCCCGCTCGACCAGGTCGGCGAGCCTGTTCAGCAGCGCACCCTTGCCCGTCGGCGGCACGGCGGCCCACTCGCCGTGCAGGGCCTTCGTGGCGGCGGCGACGGCCGTGTCCACGTCCTGCGCGTCGGCGGCGGCGACCTCGGTGATCGCCTGGCCCGTGCTGGGGTTGACGGCGGTGTAGGTGCCCGCGCCGCCCGCGGTCCAGCTCCCGTCCAGCAACAGCTCGGTTGTGGTGGTCGTCATGCGGTGCTCCCGGTGAGGTCGAGGTCTGCTGCGGAGGGTGCGACCCACCAGACGCCCGCCACCACCGCGCATTCGAGCGCGACCAGCAGGACGAGGAGGGCGGGATCGTGGACGTGGGTGGCGGGCTGGAACGCGGCGCCGTGCTGATGGGACGGCGCCGCCGGAGCGAGGAGGGCGAGGTGTGCGGCGACCATCCCGATGGCGCCGAACGCCACCAGGGCCAGCGACCGCCGGCTGTCGTGCTTCCAGAGGTGGACCGCGCACGGCAGGCACAGCACGCCCATCACGCCGAGCAGGAGGTCCGATGTGGACAGTGCGCTCGCGAGGTGGGCCAGTGCGCCCGCCCCGGCCAGGACCGCGGTCGCGCGCCGCACCACCTCACGCGTGGCCATGACCGTTCGTCCCGTTCTCGGTGGCACAGCACGAGTCCGCGGCGGCGCGGTTGAGGTCGGGCACGTCGAGGGTCGGGTTGCGGTCGAAGAACCCGTGCGGCCTGAGCTTGAAACCCGTGTAGTCGACCGGCATGATCGGCCAGTCCTCCGGCCGCACGAAGTGCGTGAGGCCGAACGTGTGCCACACCACGAGGTCCTCGCCGTCGATGGCGCGGTCGCCGGCGGCGTAGGCGGGCAGGCCGTCGCCGCCGGGGTTCTGGTTCACGGTGTAGCCCGACGGCCACAGCTCGTCGCGGTCGTAGCGGGTGACCCACAGGTGGTGGCGGGCGAACGCGGCCCGTGCGGCGATCGACGAGTCCGGATCGGCCAGCAACGCGGGCTGGCCCTCCGGGTGGAGCACGTACGACGTCGGCTCGCCGAGCCGGTTCATGCGCTCCGCGCTGGAGATCGCCCACACCCGGCTCAGGTGCGCCGCGGCCTGCCTGCGGGCCTCCTGCTCGGTGCGCAGCCGAGTCCGCGACCGCCGGATCGCGTTGCCCCACGGGTTGTCCGGCCCCGTCGCGACCGGCACGACCTCCAGCTCGTCGACCTGGTTGCGCACGCCGTCCACGGCGAAGTCGAGCCGCGCGGAGAACAGGTGCTGGTGCACGGGCGCGCCGACGCCGGGCGCCAGTTCCGTGAAGTGCTCGTCCTGCCCGTCGTAGCCGGACGGGAACGGGATGCCGGTGGCCTTGACCTCCAGCTCGATCGTGCCGTCCAGGTAGAGGTACCAGTAGAAGCCGTAGTCGTAGTTGCCGACCGTGCCGAAGAACGACACGACCACGCGGCGCTGGCGGCGGGTCTCCGACGAGCCGGAGAAGATGTCGTTGTGCTTCCAGAGGATGCCGAAGTCCTCCTCGTGGATGCAGATGGCGTTGCGGATCGTCTTGGGCGCGCAGTGGTCGTCGACGACGACGGCGTCGAGGTAGGTGATCTCACCGAGGCAGTCGCACCCGAGCTCGAGGGAGTTCGCGAGCCGCCCGAACTGGTACTCGCCCAGGTCGAAGTAGTTCTGCCAGCCGTGGGTGGGGCCTGGGTCGCCGTAGTTGACGACCATCTCCGCGACCGACGCCCGGTAGAGGACCGGCCGCTCGGTGCCGGCGTCGTCGTAGGAGAGCTGGTGCAGCGTCAGGCCTTCCCGGCCGTTGAAGCCGATCCGCACCGACCAGTTCTGCCAGCGCAGCACGCCGTCCTCGACGGAGAACGACACGCCCTCGGGCTGGGTGATCGAGATGGGCTTCAGCCCGGTGCGTTCGGGGCCGCGGTAGGCCGGGTCGAGGTAGTCGCCGGACTCCTGCGGCGTGTGCTCGACGTGCGTCTCGACGACGCGGAGCACGCGGCGGCTGCTCACGTCGACGTGCGCGATGACCCCGCCCACGGGGTGCGCCCACGCCGAGTCGGTGGGGTGGTCCTGGTAGAAGCTCAGCACGCGGTAGACCCGGTGGCCCACCTCGTCGTCGTAGCCGAACACGCCCGCCGACAGCGGAACCGGCCGGACCTTGCCGATGTCGGTGATGCCGCGCTTCGCCACCGCCGCGAGCCAGTCCGGGTCGGCCTTGACGATCTGCTCGACCAGCTCGTAGTCCTCGTCCAGGCACGGGCCGAAGCCCACGGCCGCGGGGTCGAGCACCGTCCTGGACACGACCTCGCCGGCCGTCACGTCCACGACCAGCGCGGCGATCTCCAGGCTGGCCACGTCGGTCAGCAGCAGCGACACCTCGCGCGGCAGCTCCCGCGTCCCGTCCCAGGCGAGCACGTCGGCCTTGTCCGGTTCGCGGAGCAGCACGTACGAGTACCTGCTGTGCTCCCCGGCCAGGCCGGCCGCGGTGACGACCTCGCGGGCGCGCAGGACCTCGTCGGGGGTCAGGGCGGCCAGCGGGTGCCGGGGCGCGCCGGTGGCCGGTGCGGGGGTGGTGGGCAGCGTCTGCAGAGACATCGGGTTCCTCACGCGCGGTCGGTCGGTGGTGGGGTGGGTCAGGCGGGTTCGACGACCTCGGGCGCGGCGGTCCGCGCGCGGACGCGGCTCCAGCCGAGCGCGAACATGACGGGCACGGCGGCGAGCAGGAGCACCACGGTCAGCGTGCTGCCGCCGGTGAGGGTCCCGAAGTTGTTCACCACCAGGGCGAGGATGCCGAGCATCAGCACGACCGACAGCGCGGGCGCCCCGAACGTCGTCCACCGGTTCGGCTCGACCCGGTGGCGGCGGAAGTAGGCGATCACGGCCACCGACGTGAGGATGTAGAGCACGACCAGCGTGGCCACGGCGAGTCCGCTGAACCAGCTGAACAGCGTGGCGACCGGGTTGAGGCCCAGCGCCGCGAACGGCGCGACGACCGCGGCGGCCACGACGGACTGCGCGAGCGAGGCGGCGGCCGGCGCCTGGTGGCGGTTGGTGCGCTCCAGCACGGCCGGGAACAGGTTGCTGCCCGCCATGGCGTGGAAGTAGCGCGTGATCATGTTGTGGAACGCGAGCACCCCGGCGAACAGCGACGTCACCAGCAGGACGTCCGCGGCGGTGCCGGCCCAGCCGCCGAGCACGTTCTCCAGCGGTGCCAGCGCGAACACGGCGGGCTCGCTCGCCAGCGCCTCGCCCGCCGCCGCGCCGACCGAGCCGGAACCGTAGTAGGCGACCAGCATCCACGTCACGAACGCGAGGAACACGGCGATGACGGTGACGGCGACGTAGGTGGCGCGCGGGACCGTCCTCTTGGGATCACGGGCCTCGCTCGAGTAGATGGCCGTGGACTCGAAGCCGAACATCGACGCGATCGCGAACATGATGGCGATCCCGGGCGCCCCGGCCAGCACGGCCAACGGCCCGAAGCTGCCCGCCACGTCGAGCGCGGCGGCGCCGCGGCTGACGAGCACGCCGATCGCGAACGCGGTCAGCAGCACCAGTTCCGCCGCGACCAGCACGGCGAGCACGCGGGCACCGAGCTCGACCTTGCGCGAGCCCAGGAACAGCACCAGCGCGATCGACAGCAGCGACCACAGCCACCACGGCGACTCGACCCCGGCGAGGCGGGTGAGCAGACCCGACGTGCTGGCGCCGAGCAGCCCGTACATCGCGAACTGCACGGCGTTGTAGGACAGCAGGGCGAGCAGCGAGCCCCCGGCACCGGCCCGCAGGCCGAGCCCGGCGCGGATGACCGCGAAGAACCCGCCGCGGGTGTCGAGGTGCCGCGTGATCGTGGTGAACCCGACGGCGAAGAGGATGACGACCAGGCCGACGGCCAGGTAGGCGCCGGGGGCGCCGGCCCCGTTGCCCAGAGCGACCGCGAGGCAGGCGGCGCCCACGATGCTGGTCAGCGGAGCCTGGGCGGACAGGACGAAGAACAGGATGCCGGGCACGCCGAAGGCGTTCCGCTTCAAGCTCGTTCTGGGTGAATCCACATTCGACATCGAGCGCCTCCACGAGGACCGCGGTGCGGGATCCAGAGGGCGGTGACCCGGCGGGGACATCGCCGTTGACGTGGACCAGAGTCAGCCAGAACGGCAAACTTGTCAATCGGATAGTTTGCTGTCTGGACACCTCGTATCAACCCGATGATCGTTCTTATGAATGGAGAAGCCCCGGACGCACGCGGCCACCCCCGGCCGTCACGGGGACGGCCGGGGGT